>JBBQJK010000065.1:0-8805 GCA_038325835.1 Gammaproteobacteria bacterium | reverse complement strand
GACGGACTGGCCGGACTACGCGGGCCACATCCAGGCCGTCGTCAGGGCGAGTCCGGCGTTTGAGCTGCTGGATACCGGCCCGTCCGGTGCGCTCGGTGGCCGGCCCCGCACCCGCTTTGAGGCCCGCGGCGAGCGCCTGGGCCATCCGATCTGGGAGGCGGTGTACCAGCGCACTTCCTGAACATTACAGATGGTTTCCCCCTGTACCCATCCGGGCGCAAAAGGTCTATAAAAACCCCATGAACGAACGGACACTCTCCATCACCTTCGGCCTGCCGGAAATCGGCAGCTGGTTTCGGGTCAGCGAAGGCAAAACCTTTGAGGTGGTCGCCGTTGACGAGAAGGACCTTACTGTGGAGATCCAGCACTTCGACGGCACCGTTGAAGAACTGGATGTGGACAGCTGGCGGCAGATGAGTGCGGAGCCCGTCGAGGCGCCGGAAGACTGGTCCGGTTCCCTGGATGTGGACACCCCGGACCTGCCGGAATCCGAAGTAAAGCACCAGGACTTTGCCGACCCGCTCAATTTCGTGGACGGCTACGAGTGAGAAATGGGGACATTCCTCACCCACACGTCACCGTTCTCTACCCAGCACTCCAGGGCACGCAGCTTCCGGCCCGCGCAGGGCCCGTAGACGCACAACCCCGACTCCGGCTCGAACAACGCGCCGTGGGAGGCGCAGCGCAGCAGCGCCTGCCCGGGAACCAGAAACTCATCGTCGGCCAGGTTGAGCGGGTGGTGCTTGTGGGGACAAACGTTGGCGTAGGCCCTTAGACGGCCAGCCACCTGCACGAGAAAGCCGCGGAAGGGCCAGTCTCCTTCGCCGACAAAAAACTCCCGGGCGCCCGGATCGGCGAGGTCGGCCAGGCGCGCCACCACCCGCCCGGCTTCATTCATGAATACTGGCTCATGGACACTGGCTCATCCAGACTTGCTCAGCGTTTCCTGCTCATCGAGCCGGGCGACCGTATGCCGCAGCAGCACAAGGACGAGCAACCCGGGAATGGCCGTAAAGAACGTGACCGTGAAGAAGGAGCTCCAGCCCACTGCGTCCACCAGATACGCCGCCGGGGGGCCGAGAAAGTTACGTGCCACGCTGGCCAGCGCCGATAACAGCGCGTACTGGAAGGCGCTGAAGCGGGCATCGCAGAGGGCCATGAGAAAGGCCACAAAGGCAGCGGCGCCCATGCCCCCGGCGAAGTTGTCGAACCCCAGCGCGATCACCATGAGGACGGTGCTTTTGCCGGTGGCCGCCAGCAGGGCGTAGAGCAGGTTGGTCAGCGCCTGGAGGATGCCGAAGAACAATAGGGAGCGGTAGAGGCCGAGCCGGGCCAGCAGCACGCCGCCGACGAAGGTGCCGAGAAGCGTCAGGGTGATGACGACCGTCTTCGAGATCGCACCAACTTCCAGCGCCGTGAACCCGACCCCCTTGATCAGGAAGGCGGTGACCAGCTTCAGCGCGAAGGCATCGCCAAACTTGTAGAGGACGATCAGTCCCAGCAGTGACCAGGCGCCTGGACGGCTCAGGAATTCCCTGAGCGGGTCCACGACGGCGGCCACCAGCGTGCGGGGCGGCTGCACCACCCGCTCGGGCTCGGGCGCCGACCAGGTCAGCAGGACGGTGGCGCCCATGAGAACCGCCATCAGCAGGTAGGTGTTTCGCCAGCCGATAACGTCCGAGAAAATCAGGGCCAGCGCGCCAGCAATCCAGGTGGCAAGCCGGTAGCCCACCTGGGTGGCGGTTGAGCCCACGCCACGCTCCTCCGGTCGCAGAGTGTCGGCGCGGTAGGCGTCGATCACGATGTCCTGGGTGGCGGAGAAAAAGGCAATGAGCAGGCCTATAGCCGCAACGGCATAAATGGCTTCGCTGGGCGCCTGCAGGCCGAGCAGGGCGATGAGCCCCGCGAGCACCAGCTGCAAGACCAGCATCCAGCCACGCCGTCGGCCCAGAAAGGGCAGCGCGTAGCGATCGAGGATCGGCGCCCAGAGAAACTTGAAGGCATAGGGCGCACCGACCAGGGTGAGCCAGCCTATCGTCTTGATGTCCATGTTCAGCGTGGCGAGCCACGCCTGCAGCGTGCTGTCGGAAAGGTTGTAGGGCAGGCCCGAGGCAAAGCCCAGGGTCAGCGCCGCGGCCACGCGCGGGTTAGCGATGAGATCGCGGATACGGGTGCGCGCCATAGCCTAGCGCAGGTCGCCCAGGTCAAGGTCGAAGTCCATGGCCAGAGGCGCGTGGTCGGAGAAACGATTCTCTTTGTGAATCGCAGCGCTCTGGGCCGCACCTTTCAGTCCGGGTGTGCCGATCTGGTAGTCAATCCGCCAACCCACATTCCTGGCCCAGGCCTGGCCGCGGTTTGACCACCAGGTGTACTGGTCCGGTAACTCGTTCACTTCGCGGAAGGCGTCGGTGAATCCAGACGGGCCAAACAACTCGTCGAGCCAGTCCCGCTCTTCAGGCAAAAAGCCCGAGTTCTTCTGATTGCCACGCCAGTTCTTCAGATCGATCTCCTTGTGGGCGATGTTCCAGTCGCCGCAGAGCAGGTACTGGCGGCCATCATCCCTGAGCCTGGCCAAATGCACCCTGAACTGTGTCATGAAGCGGAACTTGGCCTGTTGGCGCTCCGGACTTGAGGAGCCAGATGGCAGGTACACCGAGACGATACTGAGGGGCCCGAACCGGGCCTCCAGATAGCGGCCCTCGGGATCGAATTCCGCGGAACCAAAGCCGCGCAGGATAGCGTCGGGTTCCCGCCGGCTGAACAGGGCCACGCCGCTGTAGCCCTTCCGTTCCGCAGGTTCGTAGTAACAGTGCAGGTTTCGCGGGTGGAACACCGGCGCCGTAATCTGGTCGGCCTGGGCCCGAATTTCCTGCAGGCAGACGACGTCGGGGCGCTCCCGCGCCAGCCAGTCGAACAAGCCTTTGCGGGCAGCCGCGCGAACGCCGTTCGCGTTGAGAGTAACAATGCGCATGGAAGAGTTAAGTGTACGATATCGCCTGCGCAGGAGGATGACCCGCATGCGGGCATACAAGCAGGACTTTATCGAGCTCGCCCTTCAGGTCGGCGTGCTCCGTTTCGGCCAGTTCAAGCTGAAGTCCGGGCGCAACAGCCCGTACTTCTTTAACTCTGGCCTGTTTAACACAGGCTTCGCTGCCGCCAAACTCGGGCGCACCTACGCTGCGGCAGTGGCAGAATCCGGCATTGGTTTCGACATGCTGTTCGGTCCGGCCTACAAGGGCATTCCCCTGGTGGCACTCACCGCCGCAGCGCTGGCCGAGCATCATGGCAGGGATTTGCCCTTCTGCTTCAACCGCAAGGAGGTCAAGGACCATGGAGAAGGCGGCGCCATTGTCGGAGCACCAGTGTCCGGGCGCGTGCTGATTCTCGACGACGTCATCACCGCCGGCACTGCCATCCGGGAGACCATCACACTGATCCGTGAGGCGGGTGGGCAGAGTGCCGGAAAGGCTGGCGCGGAAGCCGCCGGGGTGGTTCTCGCCCTCGATCGCCAGGAGCGGGGCAACGGCGACCTGTCGGCTGTTCAGGAGCTGGAACAGACCTTCGGCATTCCCGTCACCAGCATCATCAGGCTGGACGACCTGGTGGAGCACCTGGAGGGTAACTCGGCGCATCGGCAGTTTCTGCCCCTCGTGCAGGACTATCGGGAGCGGTACGGCGTAGGCGCCTGATCCGTCGCCAAGGCAGCCAATTGCGATCCGGGTCACTGTTTTTGGTTAAATGAGAGCGGGATAATCTGCCCCCAGGCGGGCCTCCAGGGCTTGCCAGGTATGGATTCAGATATGGGGTTGTCGGGCATCAGCAGGGCTTACCGGGGCACGTGGCCACTGGCCGTATTGCTCGCAGTACTGCTTGCTCTGCTTGCCTCTCAGCCGGCGGCGGCGGTCACCAAGAAGCCACGGCAGTCTGGCGCAACAACCGGCGAGGTTTATCGCTGGGTGGACAACGAAGGCGTCGTGCACTTCGGCGACCAAGTACCGGCTGAGTACGCGCCCATCGACCGGCAGGTACTCAATCAGTACGGGGTTCCCCTGCGCACCGAGCAGGGCGCCATGACGGAAGAGGAGCTCGCAGCGGAGAAGAAGGCCGCGGCGGAGAAGAAGGCCGCGTTGGTGGCGGCCCGCCGGGATGAGGTGCTGCTGAGTACCTACCTGTCCGTCGCGGAGATCGAGGCCCTGCGCGACCGCCGCATGGAGTTGATCAACGGACAGTTCTCCGTGACCAAGACCTATCTGCAGAGCCTCAAGGACCGACTCAGCCAGCTGCAGCAGGAAGCCGTAAACTTCAAACCCTACAGCACAGATCCGGCAGCGGAGCCCATCGACGGGAGGCTCGCCAAGGAACTCTCAGACCTCGCCGATTCCGTTGCGCTTTACGAGAAAACCCTGCTGGAAACCCGCTCCCGCCAGAACCGGGTGGTTATGGCCTTTGACGCGGACATTGCCCGCTTCAAGGAACTGAAGGGTCTGTAGGCGCGCCTACCGGCCTGTGTGGCCGAAGCCCCCGCTACCCCTGTCGCTGGCCCCAAACTCCTCCACGACCTCGAAGCCCACCTGCACGACAGGAACAAACACCATCTGGGCCAGGCGCACGCCAGGCTCCAGTTCGAACGCCGCGGTGCCCCGGTTCCAGCAGGACACCAGCAGCTGCCCCTGGTAGTCCGAGTCGATAAGTCCGACCAGATTACCGAGGACGATCCCGTGCTTGTGCCCAAGACCGGACCGCGGGAGGATCACCGCAGCGAGACCCGGATCGGCAATGTGGATCGCCATGCCCGTGGGCACCAGCACGGTCTGGCCAGGCAGAATCGTGAGGGCCTCGTCCACGCAGGCCCGCAGATCCACACCCGCTGAACCCGCGGTGGCGTAGTCGGGCAACGCAAATTCCGTACCCAGGCGCGGGTCGAGAATCCGCAGTTGCACGCGTTGCATTACTCCGAGGTACCGGGTTTGCAAGCGGGCAATTGGGCCGCCAAATTGCCCGATTGCAAACCCCGTACCTCTCGAACGGCGGCGAAGCGGGCGGCGACGGTAGCGATGATCCTGCGCGCCAGGTCGCACTTGGCCATGCGACAAAAGGACTCCTGCCCGTCCTGCCAGAGAATGAGAACGCTGTTCTCGTCTTCGTCGAACCCGAGCTTTGCCCCAACCTGGTTGGCAACAATCATGTTTAGCCGCTTGCCCTGAAGCTTCTGGCGGGCGTATTCCTCCAGACGCTCGGTCTCCGCGGCGAACCCCACCGTAAATGGCGCTCCGGGTCGTGCGGCAATGGTGGCCAGCAGATCTGGTGACTTCACCATGTCCAGCGTGAGACGGTCCGTGTGCTTCTTGATTTTCTGGAGCGCCGGCTCGGGGCGATAGTCAGAAATCGCAGCAGCGCCAATGTAGATGTCTGCGTCGGCGATCCGCTCAAGGGTTGCTGCACACATTTCGCCGGCAGTCTCGACATCGATACGCCGGACGCCCGCAGGGGTCGGCAGGGACACGGGACCGGCGACGAGCGTCACCCGGGCACCAGCCTCGACAGCGGCGCGGGCCACGGCAAAGCCCATCTTGCCGGAACTGCGGTTGCTGACAAACCGCACGGGGTCAATTGGCTCCCGCGTGGGCCCCGCAGTGACCAGCACCCTGATACCCTTCAGTTGATCCTTCAGCAGTCCGGTGAGATCACCCGCCGGTGGTTCGCTGAGTGCTGCCACGATATCCGCCGGTTCCACCATCCGGCCCGGGCCGACGTCGCCGCAGGCCTGGCTACCGGAAGCAGGCCCGATGCAGCGCACGCCGCGGGACTCGAGCGTCAGCCGATTGGCCTGGGTGGCGGCGTGACGCCACATGGCCTGATTCATCGCGGGCGCCAGCACCACAGGAGCCGACGTCGCCAGGCAGATCGTGGTCAGAAGATTGCCCGCTGCACCGCTCGCGAGCTGGTACATGAGGTGGGCAGTGGCGGGGGCTATCAGCACAAGATCGGCCCAGCGCGCCAGCTCAATATGGCCCATGGCCGCCTCGGCAGCGTCATCCCACAGATCGGACCGCACCGGATGGCCGGAGACGGCCTGGAAGACGGTGGCAGCCACCATCCGGGTGGCACTGGGCGTCATCACGACACGCACCTCCGCCCCGGCATCCTGCAGGCGCCGGACGAGGTCGGGACTCTTGTAGGCGGCAATGCCGCCCGTGACGCCGAGGACGACACGCTGTTGGCTTAGAGCGCCCAAACCCTGCACCTGTGCTGGAAGGGGAAAAGCTTAGCGCAACAATCACCGGACAAACGTGCTTTGTCCCTAAAGGAGGCAGTTTCTTGGCTTGGTCAGTCCGGCGAGCATGCCCAGAATAGCGCCCGTGCCAGTCGACCCCCTGAACGCGCCGCCCCGGAAGTCCAGGCTCATCAAGGACTGGCCTGCGGCAGAACGGCCGAGAGAACGGCTCTTCCAGTTCGGACCCGATCACCTTACCGACGCCGAAGTGCTCTCTATCCTGCTGGGCCGGGGGGTGCCGGAGCGTCGGCCCTCGACCTGGCGCGGCAACTGCTGGTGCGCTTCGGCGGCATGCGCGGCGTGCTTAATGCTGGCCATGCGGAACTCGAGACCCTGCATGGGCTCGGCCCCGGCAAATCCGCCACGCTCCAGGCGGCCCGGGAATGCTGTTGCCGCTACATGGGGGAAAAACTGACGCCGGGCAAGACCATCAGCTCCCCGGGGGACAGCCAGGACTACCTGCTGGCGAGGCTGCGGGACCGGCCCACCGAGGTCTTCTGCTGCCTGTTCCTGGATAACCGGCACCGGGTCCTGGCGTTCGAGGAGCTCTTTCAGGGCACCATCGACAACACCACGGTCTACCCCCGGGAGGTCGTGCGGCAGGCCCTCCAGCGGAACGCGGCGGCCCTGATCCTGGCCCACAACCACCCCTCCGGGGTTCCCGAGCCCAGCGAGGCCGACCGGCTGATCACCCGCCGGATCCGGGACGCCCTGGAACTGATCGACGTGCGCCTGCTGGATCACTTCGTGGTGGGGGACGGCACTTGCGTGTCGCTCGCCAGCCGGGGGTTGCTGTAGCCCCTGCCTCGCTGGTATAAAGTGCGGCTGCCGGGACGCCCGGCAGCCAATAATCCACTACCCAACTCATTGAGTTCGAAGAGGTTTGCCATGTCACGGGTCTGTCAGGTCACCGGCAAGAAGCCGCTTTACGGCAACACCGTGTCCCACGCCAACAACAAAAAGCGCCGGCGTTTCCTGCCCAACCTGCACACGCACCGGTTCTGGCTGGAAGGCGAGAAGCGCTTCGTCACACTGCGTGTCTCGAGCCACGGACTCCGCACCATCGACAAGCTTGGCCTCGAAAAGGTTATGGAAAACCTGCGCGAGGCTGGATCGGCGCCGTAGGAGCGCCTTTAGGTGCGAACTTCTCTTTTGTTAGGACGAGACCATGGCCAAAAGCATCCGGGACAAAATCAAGCTGGTATCGACTGCCGATACGGGCCACTACTACACCACCACCAAGAACAAGCGCACCCATCCAGACAAACTGGAAGCCAAGAAGTACGACCCGGTCGTGCGCAAGCACGTGGCGTACAAGGAGGCGAAGATCAAGTAGGAGCGCTGTAGGAGCGCCGACCGGCGCGATCCCAACCTCCGTCAAACCAGGGAATAGATTGAGCCAAGAAAAAACCCGCCTGACGGCGGGTTTTTTTTCGTCCTTTCCGGCTGTCTGGACGATCGCGCCTGAAGGCGCTCCTACGGGGCGACGCTCCTACAGGGTGTAGGCGGGAGCCGGCAGGTACCCGCGCAGGCGGGCTGAGAATTCCTCGAGCGCCTCGATGCCACTGGCTTCGGCCCGGGCGCACCACTCGTGCAGCTGCCGGACGAGCAATTCGTTGCTCACGTTGGCGTGCTCCCAGACCGCGACCAGCTGCAGACGGAACTCGTGCACCGTCCGCAGGGCGTGGTTGTTAGCGAGCAAGGCAGCCAGGCGGGCGCGTGCCGCGTCGTCCAGCAGCCGCGGCGCGCGGATCAGCAGGCGGGGCGACAAACGGCGCGCGGCGGCGTCGACTGCCGCCTCGCGGCGGAACACCGGCAGGGTGACTTTGGCCGAGTAGTCCCGCAGCACGTGCATGCGATTGACCAGCACGGCCTTCAGCGTTTCGATGTCCACTTGGCGCGGGGCCGGAGCAAACTGGGGCTGGGGCGCCACACGGCGGACTTTGCACAGTCCCAGGGCCTTGAAGATGGTGATGTACATCCAGCCGATATCGAACTCCCAGGGGCGCACGGAGAACTTGGCAGAGGACGGGAACGCGTGGTGGTTGTTGTGCAGCTCCTCGCCACCGATCAGGAAAGCGATCGGGTAAAGGTTGGTGGCGGCGTCGTCGGACTCGAAATTGCGATAGCCCGTGTCATGGCCGAGGCCGTTGATAATCCCGGCGGACAGGATGGGCATGGCGGCCATCTGAATGGCGAAGATCGTGATGCCAATGACGCCGAAGAGCAGGACGTTCACGGTCAGCAGGGTGTAGATGCCGAGGGTGGTGTGGGGCAGGTAAAACCTGTGCTCCAGCCAGTCGTCGGGAGTCCCCCGGCTGTACTTGGCGACCACTTCCGGGTTCCGGGCGTCGACGCGGTAGAGTTCGGCGCCTTCGAGCAAGACCTTCTTGAGGCCGAAGACGACGGGGCTGTGGGGGTCGCCCACCTTCTCGCAGAGGGCGTGGTGCTTGCGATGGACGGCAACCCACTCGCGGGTCACCATGCCGGAGGTCAGCCACATCCAGAAACGGAAGAAGTGGCGCAAGGCG
>JBBQJK010000064.1:0-8839 GCA_038325835.1 Gammaproteobacteria bacterium | reverse complement strand
CGACGCGAAACGCCGCATGAGCGATGTTGAGCTGTATACCGATGGGGCCTGCCGGGGTAATCCCGGTCCCGGGGGGTGGGGCGTCCTCCTGCGAGCTCTTGGTTCCGGAGGGCTGGGCAGGGAGCGCGAACTCTGCGGTGGGGCCATTGCGACCACCAATAACCGCATGGAGTTAATGGCCGCCATCGAGGGTCTCGAGGCTCTAACCCGCGGCTGCAGTGCCACTGTTTATACCGACTCCGAGTACCTGAGAAAGGGGATCCTGGAGTGGCTGCCCAAGTGGAAGGCATCAGGTTGGCGGACAGCCGCGCGGAAGCCGGTAAAGAATGAGGATCTCTGGCGCCGTCTGGAGGCCGCCGCCGCCCGTCATCAGGTTGAGTGGCGCTGGGTCAAGGGCCATTCGGGGCACCCCGACAACGAGCGTGCGGATGCGCTGGCCAATCGCGGCCTGGACGAACTCCTCGCCGGCACGGAGCCATCCAGCCCTTCTGCCAGCTGGCCGGCAGCGAGGTAGGGATATGCGCCAGATCGTGCTGGACACGGAAACGACAGGCCTTGAGGTGGAGAAGGGGCACCGCGTGATTGAGCTCGGCTGCGTGGAGCTCGTGAACCGGCGTCGTACCAACCGTACTCTCCACCACTACCTGCAGCCCGACCGGGAAATCGATTCTGGCGCGCAGGAGGTGCATGGTATCTCTGCGGAAATGCTCGTCGGCAAGCCCCGCTTTGCAGAAGTAGCCCGGGAGTTTCTTGACTTTGTCGAGGGCGCTGAACTGATCATTCACAACGCAGGATTCGACCTGCGGTTTCTGGAGGCCGAGCTGGCCCAGCTCGATCCGGAATCAGTCGGGCCAGAGCCGCGCCGGATCTCTGACCTGTGCACGGTGCTGGATACGCTGGCCCTGGCAAGGCGGATGCATCCCGGTCAGCGCAATAGCCTGGACGCACTCTGCAAGCGCTATGCGGTGGACAACGCCGGCCGTGAGTTCCACGGCGCGCTTCTGGACGCCCAGCTCCTGGCCGATGTGTATCTCGGTATGACCGGTGGGCAGGCCACCCTGCTTCTCGACCCGAACGCGGGCGAGACTACCGTGCGTGAGGCCACGACCCGGCCCGTGGCGCGGGATGGCTTGCGGCTCCCCGTTATTCACGCCTCGGCCGAAGATCTCGAGGAGCATGAACGTCACCTGCTCCTGCTCGACAAGGAGAGCGGCGGGAAGACCCTCTGGCGAAGATTCGGCAGCGTCCCTGGATGAACGCGGCGATTCCTCGGGCACTCGGTGCCAATGTCCTGGGCCACTCACCCGATTGGTACAAGCTGACGATTGTCGGGTTTCTCGTACTTAACCCGATTGTGGCCTTCACGGCCGGTCCGTTCGTGGCCGGCTGGCTTCTGGTCGTTGAGTTTATCTTCACCCTGGCGATGGCCCGCAAGTGCTACCCGCTGCAGCCCGGTGGTTTGCTGGCTGTCGAAGCTGTCGTCATTGGCCTCACCTCGGCCGATGCGGTTTACCGAGAGACCGAGCACAACTTCCCGGTGATTCTCCTGCTGATTTTTGTGGTCGCCGGCATCTGGTTTCTGCGCGACATGCTGCTCTACGTGTTCGGCCGGATTCTCCTTGGGGTCCGCTCGAAACGCCTGCTGGCCCTCCTGTTTTGTGGCGCGGCAGCCTTCCTCTCTGCATTTCTCGACGCCCTGACCGTGACGGCCATGGTCATTGCGGTCGCTGAGGGCTTTTACCGGATCTACCAGCGTGTGGCGTCGGGTCAGCGCGATGCCGTCAGTTACGGCTGGATTGATGACGGTGCAGTGCCTGAGCGGCATCGCCAGGACCTGGACCAGTTCCGGGCATTCCTGCGGAGTCTGGTTATGCACGCGGCCGTAGGCACGGCGCTGGGGGGCGTCTGTACGCTGGTTGGTGAGCCCCAGAACCTGCTGATCGGCAAGGAGGCCGGGTGGCAGTTCTCCGAGTTCTTCCTGAGGGTTGCTCCCGCGTCCCTGCCGGTCCTGGTGGTCGGACTGACCACCTGTTTCCTGCTTGAGAGCACCCGCTGGTTCGGTTACGGAACTGAGCTGAGTCCGGGCGTGCGCGAGGTACTAAGGGAGCACCAGCAGCAGGCCGACCAGTCCCGGACCCTGGGTTCTCGCTGTGCCTTGGTAGTCCAGGGTCTTGCCGCCTGCCTGCTGATCGTGGCACTGGGCTTGCATCTGGCGGAGGTCGGCCTGATAGGTTTGCTGATCATCGTCCTCGCGACGGCCCTGAACGGCGTAGTGGAAGAGCAGCGGCTGGGGCATGCCTTCGAAGCCGCCCTGCCGTTCACCGCGCTCCTCGTGGTCTTCTTTGTCATCGTCGGGGTGATCCAGGACCAGGCGCTGTTTTCGCCCTTCACGAACTGGGTCCTCACGCTTGAGGGCCGCCTGCAGGTACTCATGTATTTCGTGGCGGCGGGGGTGTTGTCAGCCATCAGCGACAACGTGTTTGTCGGCACGGTCTACATCACCCAGGCCAAGAACGCCGTGATGGCGGGGGCCATTTCCCGGGAGCAGTTCAACCTCCTGGCCGTGGCCATTAATACCGGCACGAACATAACGAGCGTAGCCACCCCGAATGGTCAGGCAGCCTTCCTGTTTCTCCTCACATCGGCGCTGGCTCCCTTGATCCGCCTCTCCTATGGAGGGATGGTGTGGATGGCCCTGCCCTACACCGTTACCATGACGAGCACGGCCCTGCTGGCTGTCCTGTTTCTGCTGTAGTGTGACGAGTGTGATGGCCTTTGGTCCCGCGGATCAGGGACAATCGCAAGGCTCAAAAACAACTGTGGTCTCTATAACAATATGATGAAATTCAAGAGCATAGATGAAGCCAAGGTTGCCATCGTGGGTCTTGGTTACGTGGGTCTGCCACTGGCCGTCGAGTTTGGCCGGCACCTGGACACGGTCGGCTTCGACATTGATCCGAAGCGGATCGCCGATCTCCGGACGGGTAAAGACTTCACCCTGGAGACTGACGCTCAGGAACTGGCTGCCGCCAGGCATCTGGTTTTCACGACCGACCTCGAGGACCTGCGGGGGCGAGACGTCTACATCGTAACGGTGCCGACACCGATTGACGCCGCCAAACGCCCGGACATCAGCGCTCTCCGCTCTGCCAGCCGGACAGTGGGCCAGGTGCTCGGCAAGGGTTCGATCGTTGTCTATGAGTCCACGGTGTATCCCGGCTGCACGGAGGAAGACTGCGCACCTATCCTGGAGCAACTGTCGGGCCTGAAGCTGAATCAGGACTTTTTCGTGGGCTACAGCCCCGAGCGCATCAATCCCGGCGACAAGGAGCACCGGCTCACGACCATTCGCAAGATTACGGCGGGCTCCACTCCGGCGGCCGCGGCTTTTGTCGATGCACTCTATGGCCGCATTATCACGGCAGGCACCTACCCGGCGTCCAGCATCCGGGTGGCCGAGGCCGCCAAGGTGATCGAGAACACCCAGCGTGACGTCAACATCGCGCTGATCAATGAGCTGGCCCTCATCTTTAATCGCATGGGGCTCGACACTCTGGAAGTTCTCCAGGCGGCCGGGACCAAGTGGAATTTCCTGCCGTTCCGGCCTGGCCTGGTCGGTGGCCACTGTATCGGTGTCGATCCCTATTACCTGACGCACAAGTCCCAGGAGATGGGGTATCACCCGGAGATGATTCTTGCGGGCCGCCGTATCAACGACAACATGGGCCTCTACGTGGCCACCGAAGTGATCCGGCTGATGGTGAAGCGCGGGATGAGCCTGCCGAAATCGAAGATCCTCGTGCTCGGCGTGACCTTCAAGGAAAACTGCCCCGACGTGCGCAACACGCGGGTGGTGGACGTGGTGCAGGAGTTGAAGTCCTACGGCGCCACTGTGGATATCTATGACCCCTGGGCCGATGCCCACGTGGTGAAGCACGAGTACGGCCTCGACATCCTCACCAAGGCCCCCTCGGCGGGCCAGTACGACGGCATCGTGCTTGCGGTTGCCCACAACCAGTTCCGCGACATGGCGCCGGAGGCGATCCACGCCTGGGGGCGCCCGGACCATGTGCTCTACGACATCAAGAGCTTGCTTCCTGCCGACCAGGTCGACGCGCGGCTTTAGGGAGTATCGGCCTGATGAAGATCCTCGTTACCGGAGCTGCAGGCTTCATTGGTTCCACCACGGCGCGCAGGCTCCTTGCACGGGGCGATGAGGTTGTGGGCCTCGACAACCTCAACGACTATTACGACGTAAACCTCAAGAAGGCCCGCCTGGCGATTCTCGCCACGGAGCCCCGTTTTCGTTTCGTGCTCCTCGACCTGGCCCATCGAGAGGGTATGGAGGCTCTGTTCGCGGCTGAGGGCTTCGATCGTGTGATTCATCTCGGCGCCCAGGCCGGCGTGCGCTACTCCATCCAGAACCCGCACATCTATGTGGACAGCAATGTTGTCGGCACCTTGAACGTACTCGAGGGCTGCCGGCATTTCGGCGTCCAGCACCTGGTGTACGCCTCAACCAGTTCCGTCTATGGCGCCAACACGAAGATGCCGTTCTCTGTCCACCAGAACGTGGACCACCCGCTCTCCCTGTACGCGGCGACGAAAAAGGCCAATGAGCTCATGGCTCACACCTATGCGAGCCTCTACGGGTTACCGGTAACCGGGCTGCGCTTCTTTACGGTTTACGGGCCCTGGGGCCGGCCAGACATGGCCCTGTTCCTGTTCACCAAGGCTATCCTCGACGGCAAGCCGATCGACGTTTTCAACTACGGCAAGCACCGGCGGGATTTCACTTATGTGGACGACATAGTCGGCGGCATTGTTGCCGCCCTCGACCACGTTGCGACAGCCAACGCCGGCTGGGATTCCGACCACCCGGATCCCGGCACCAGTAAGGCGCCTTATCGTTTGTACAACATTGGCAATGCCCAGCCCGTCGACCTCATGCACTACATCAGCGTGCTTGAGCAGCGCCTTGGGCGGAAGGCCACCATGAATCTGTTGCCCCTGCAGGCCGGTGATGTGCCCGACACGTGGGCGGACGTGGAGGATCTGGTCAATGACGTGGGGTACCGGCCCGCCACGCCAGTGGAGGTCGGTGTCAGTCGCTTCGTGGACTGGTATCTGGACTACCATAAGGTCGCCCTCTAGGACGGAGTGATCTGATGGCTGATGATCTGCTCGAGGCCCCGGCCTGGAAAGCCCTGCAGCAGCATGCAACGACCCTGAGTGGAACTCACCTTCGGGACCTGCTCGATCAACCCGGCCGCTTTGGGGCCTTCTCCCGGCAGCAGGGCGAATGCCTGCTGGATTTCTCCCGCAACCGGATCACCGGCGACACACTCAACCTGCTGCTCGCCCTGGCCAGCGAGCGGGAGGTGCCGCGGCGGATTCAGGCGCTCTTCGCCGGTGAGGTGGTGAACGCCACCGAGAACCGGCCCGCCCAGCACATGGCACTGCGCGGGCCTGCCAGCCCACCTCTGCTCGTGAAGGGGGCAGACATCCGTCTGGAGATCGAGGCGGAGCGTGAGCGCATGCTGGAGCTTGCTGAGGCGATCCGGTCCGGTGACTACCGGGGCGCAACCGGCGCGCGTATCCGTCACGTTGTCAACATTGGCATTGGCGGATCGGACCTCGGTCTCGTCATGGCCATTGAGGCGCTCCATGAGTACCGCACGCCCGAGGTGCAGATCCACTATGTTTCCAACGTCGACGGTACCCAGCTCGCCGACGTGCTGGCCCGGACACCGGCGGCGGAAACACTGTTCATCGTCTGCTCCAAGACCTTCGTGACCTGGGAGACGGCGCTGAACGCGAACGCGGCCCGTGCCTGGTTCATTCGCCAGCTGGGCGACGCCGCGGTTGCGCGGCACTTCGTGGCCGTTTCAGTCAACGCGCCGGCCATGGACAAATTTGGCATTGCGGAGGAGCACCGCTTCCGGATGTGGGATTGGGTGGGTGGCCGCTATTCACTCTGGTCATCGATCGGTCTGGCCATCGCCATTGCCATCGGCAGTGAGCACTTCCGGGAAATGCTGGGGGGAGGGCGGGAGCTGGACGAACACTTTCGGACTGCGCCGCTGGCGGATAATCTGCCCGTGCTGCTCGCACTGATCGCGGTCTGGAACCAGAACCTGCAGGGCACGACCAGCCAGGCCATTCTGCCCTATGACGGGCGGCTGCATCGTTTTGCAGCCTATCTGCAACAGCTGGAGATGGAGAGCAACGGCAAGGGTGTCACTCGCGACGGCCAGCCTGTGCAGTGGAGCACCGGCACCGTCATCTGGGGTGAGCCCGGCAACAACGGCCAGCATTCCTTCTTTCAGCTCCTGCACCAGGGCACGGCAAATTTTGCTGCTGACTTTATTGCCCCGGTCGAGGGTTCCAGTCCTTACGCGGACCAGCATCTCGTTGGCCTCGCCAATCTGCTGGCCCAGGCGGAAGCCTTCGCGCGGGGCTACACGCTCGAAGCTGCCCAGGCCGAGCTTGTGGCCCGGGGCAATGGCCCCGCCGACGTAGAGCGCATTGCGCCCCACAAGATCCACCCGGGCAATCACCCCAGCAACATCCTCTTGCTGCGCCGACTGGACCCTCGCAGTCTCGGATTCATCATTGCCCTCTACGAGCAGAAGGTCTACGTCCAGTCCTGCATCTGGGGCATCAACCCCTTCGACCAGTGGGGTGTGGAACTGGGCAAAGGAATGGCAGTGGGCATGCACAACGCGCTCCAGTCTGCGGTGGGGCATGGTCTGCCGCCCATCGGTCACGTCATCCGCCGGTGGGCCGGGGAGAGCTGAGCGGGAGGGAATCGCGGGTACGGGGCCCCGCGTGACCGGTTTGTTTGCCTTGGCCAAACAAGTCGTTAATCTATTGGCCTGCCCTGGAATCCGATTTCGGACATAACTAATGAAAATAACCGTGCATGGCACAGGCTACGTGGGCCTGGTGACGGGCGCCTGCATTGCCCAGGCGGGCAACCAGGTGGTCTGCGTAGACGTCGACCGGGCCAAGGTCGCGGCCCTGAATGCCGGTGAGATTCCAATCTTTGAGCCCGGGCTGGCGGATGTCGTGCGCCGTAATCACGCTGCGGGGCGCCTGAACTTCACCACGGACGTTACCGAAGGCGTGCGCCATGGCGAAATCCAGTTTATTGCGGTTGGCACACCGAAGAATGAAGACGGTTCCGCTGATCTGCGCCACGTGCTGACCGTCGCGGAGACCATCGGCACGCACATGACGGACTACAAGGTGGTCGTCGACAAGTCGACGGTCCCCGTCGGCACCGCGGATCGGGTCCGGGAGGCCATCGCTGCGGTTCTAGCTACGCGCCAGCTAACGGGTCAGTCGGCAGTCGCCTTCGACGTCGTCTCGAATCCGGAATTCCTGAAGGAGGGTGCTGCGGTCGCCGACTTCATGAAACCGGACCGCATCATCATCGGGACCGACAGTCAACGCGCCGGGGAGCTGCTTCGTCAGCTCTACGAGCCTTTCAGCCGCAGTCACGACAAGCTCATCGTGATGGACGTCCGCTCGGCGGAACTCACCAAGTACGCGGCTAACGTCATGCTGGCGACGAAGATCAGCCTCATGAACGAGCTGTCCAACATCGCTGAACGCTATGGGGCTGATATCGAGCAGGTGCGAATGGGGATCGGTTCGGATCCGCGCATCGGCTATTCCTTCATTTACCCGGGCTGCGGCTATGGCGGTTCCTGCTTTCCCAAGGACGTCCATGCACTGATCCGCTCCGCGGAGGAGATTGGCTACGATGCCGAGCTGGTGCGGGCCGTGGATAACGTCAACAACCGGCAGAAGCAGGTTCTCTTCCAGAAGATCAGTGCCCATTTCGGCGGCAAGCTGAAGGGCAGGACCTTCGCCCTGTGGGGCCTGGCGTTCAAGCCCAACACGGACGACATGCGGGAAGCGCCCAGTCTCGTGCTCATGGAGGCCCTGTGGGCTGCTGGAGCCCGGGTCCGCGCTTATGATCCCCAATCGATGGCCGAAACGGCCCGCCTCTGTGGCGCCCGGCCTGACCTCAAGCTGTGTGAGTCTGCCGACGAGACGCTGAACGGTGCGGATGCACTGGTCATCGTCACCGAGTGGCAGGAGTTTCGCAGTCCCGACTTCGAGCGGATCAGAAAGGCGCTGACGGCTCCCGTGATCTTCGACGGGCGCAACATCTATGATCCCAGGCTGCTCGCGAAGCAGGGGTTCGCCCACTACGCCATCGGCCGTGGCAAACCCTCCCTGTAGGAGCGCGTTGACGCGCGATACCCAATGACCGAGCCCGAACTCCCAGACCTCGTCCCCGTGATTCTCTGCGGCGGCTCCGGTACCCGCCTGTGGCCGCTGTCCCGGGCGCTCTACCCCAAGCAGCTACTGGCGCTCGTTGGTTCTCGCTCGCTACTGCAGGACACAGTGGCCCGGCTGGCCCTCCTGCCGGGATCAGTGCAGGCGCCGCTGGTCGTTTGCAACGAAGCCCACCGCTTTCTGGTTGCCGGGCAGCTGCGTGATGCGGCCGCTGGAATGGTCAGCGACCCGGCTCTCATTCTCGAGCCTGAGGGGCGCAACACCGCACCGGCTGCTGCCATTGCTGCCCTCGTCGCGCGCCGTCGGGCCGGCACCGACGTGCTGCTGCTTGTTCTCCCGGCCGATCATGTGCTGCGGGATCCTGCGGCCTTTGCGGCGGCGGTGGCCCTGGCCAGACCCGCAGCAGCAGCCGGGCAGCTGGTTACCTTTGGCGTGGTGCCAACGCAGCCGGAGACCGGCTACGGTTATCTGCGGACCGAGGCATCGATCGATGGGGGCGTACAGAAGGTCCGCGAGTTCGTTGAAA
>JBBQJK010000063.1:0-8874 GCA_038325835.1 Gammaproteobacteria bacterium | reverse complement strand
ACGCGACCTCTGGACCGCCGACGCTGAACGGTACTTTGGCGGCGGGCCCGAGAACCCGGCCGTCGCCGTGATCCGCGTGACGCCCCACCTCGCCGAGTCCTGGGACGGGGCCTCGGGCACGGTCAGGGCCCTCTGCAAGTTTCTGAAGCGCGACCCGGCAGCCAGCACCGAGCATGTGAAGGTGGCGTTTTAACACCCTGTTCCAGGGCATCGAGGCGATGATCCTCCGCATTCCCCTGCACGGCTTGGTCCGTCGATACCGACTGCAGCGTCTAGTCCGATGGACGCTGGCCCGCGGGTGGCAGCGTGCAAGGCCCGTGCAGCTCGGCTCCCTGGCGGATTTTCACGGTATTGACGGTGGCCTTCACCAGGTCCGCGGGGCTAAAGCTTTCCCCTTCGCCGATGACCGCTACGTAGTCTCCGGTGCGGCCCGCCGAGTGCCAGACCACCAGCGTGTACAGGCCCGCTTCCACCGCCTGAAGCACCAGTTCGGGGCCCACATAGTAGTCGCGGTCACTGAACCTCTCGTGGGTGACCTGCCGCGATTTGGCCGTGACAGCGGTCTCCCCAGCCACCAGCGCACCGTGCCCATCGGGAAGTGCAATCGGTAATGGGGCCGTCGGTGCCGGCAGCCCCGGACCCGTAATCGCCCAGCTCACACTGAAGGTGCTGTACTCGCGGCAGAACGGAATCAGCGTGTGGGTGTAGAGCCGAGTCGGCTTACTGACGCGAATGGTGAAGGTGTCCACATCATCCTTGGCGTCGAGCCACCCGTAGAAGGCCTTGGACTGGCCGGGTTCCTCCACGCGGAAACTCCGGCCGTCGACGCCGTAGTCTTTGCCCTCGAGGTACGGAACGTGGGCGTGAACGGCAATCGACAGTAGCGGGATAATCGTCAGTGCCGCGGCTGGCAACCTGTACCGGTGTGGACCCATGGCGCCACGATATCTTGTCCGGCCTCGACCCGCTGTAGGAGAAGCCCCCTGTGGCGGCGGTACGCCGAGAATCGCCGGACCTGCCGCAAGGAAAAACTCATGGAGGTTGGCACCGTGCTGGCGAGGGTGCCCAGCGGCACGTCTACTGTTAAACCGAAACCACCGATCTGAACAACACAGGAGCTCGCCATGGTCCGCACCGCTGAAACGAAGTCCTCCGCGACGAACACCATAGACCTGCTGACGCCGGATACGGCCCTGCAGATCTCCGATCTGGAGGGCCTGCTCCTTCAATCAGGACCGGGAGAACGAGCCCCACGCCAAAGTTGACGAGTTCAGGGCGGCAATCCGCGACGCCGATGCGATCCTGATCTCGACGCCGGAATACAACTATTCGGTCCCCCCGGGGTGCTGAAGAACTCCATTGACTGTGCATCGCGACCCTACGGCAGGAGTGCATGGACCGGAAAGCCGGTGGCGGTGATGGGCACGTCTAGCGGTTTTTTCGGCACGGCGCGCGCTCGATATCACCTGCGGCAGTGCTTTGTTTCCCTGTACATGCCGGGTATCAACCGCCCGGAGGTGATGATTGGTAATGCGGGCAAGGCTTTCGATGGACAGAGCAAGCTGGCGGATGCAACCAGCCTCGCGCTGATCCGCGAGCTGCCGGGAAAGCTAGTGGGATGGACCCGCCAGTTGAGGAAATTAATCATCCCCATGACCAACGAACAGGACGCCGAAACCACCTTTCACGGGCTCACGTACTGTGGACGCCCCGTCACTCCCGGGGCGAGGGGCCAAAATAATGCTCGAGCCCGGAATCGTGTGTCCCCCTTGAGGGACTGTGGGTCGGTAACCAACGGCCGACCAGAAATGCAATGAAGAACGCCAGAATCAAGGGACCATTGGGATGCCCAATGACCGCAGTACGCGGCAATACATCGGTATCTGACAGTCCGTGTGGCGGTACAGTGGGCACCAAAAATCTTCTGTAAAAGTGAAGGGAGATTGATTAGAAACCGTTCCCAGCCGGAAAAATGTCAGACTAATGCCGACAATGGCGTGGGACGGGTACTACCGCGGTTCAACGAGGGAGTCGCGATCTCACTTGGACGGTACTGAAGGAGGTTTGCCCCCGCGTTCGTGATCGAAACCTGGAAGAATGGCCTCGACCAGTGCGTTTCGCAGGAGGTTTCCGACGATTTGCCATGCCGAGACATTCGGATCGTTCAGGTTCCCCGACAGGGCTGTTACGGTGGCCACCTCGTCGGTGGAACGGTTTTTCAGCAACTTGGAAATCTGTTCCACGATGCCTTCGTAGAGCTTCTGAAAAGGACTGTCACCCTTATCCTCCGGGCCGAGAACATCGACGTCCGTGAACAGAGGTTTGACGTAGCCGTACAGTTGTCCGTTCCGGGCATAAAGTTGGGAGTAAAGCGAGAACGTGCCGTCACTGACGTCCAGCCGGCCGTGCGCGCGTAACAGGCCGTTGAGCGCGGGCAAATCGGTTCCCACCACACTGAGATCAAGTGCGAAGTCCGGAACCCCCTGACCGCGTTGGTGCCCGGATCGCAGCACTCCGCGAACCCGGGTTTTGCCGCTACCCATGAACCGTCCCGAAGCTGTCAGCCGGCTGTCCCCCTGCCAGGACTGGTTGCTGAAGTTGGTCAGGGCCAGATCGGAATCGGCGAGAAACAGCCGGAATCCCTGCGGCCCCGGTTCCCGGTATCCCAAGGTGCCGGAGATTCGAAGGACCTGGGCACGAATCCGCAACGTGGCAGACCGATCCGCCGCCTTTGCGGCGCGAACGACTGCTTGCTGTGCCCGCTGTATCTCAGGCGTTGGTGGAGTGGCCACGAAGTCGACATTCAGCGCCTCGAGCGAAACATATTGCAGGTTGGCAATGTAGGCTCCGGGCCGTATTTCGAGTTGGCCCCTGGCGTTCAGTGACCCGCCCGAAAGCCGCAGCCGGTAGTCATCGACGAGCGACCCGAAGGCATCCAGCGGGGCGCCCTGGATTTCGGTAACTGCGTAGAGCGCTGGATGGGGCCTGCGCAGAAAATCTGCGTGACCAGTTATCTCCAGCCGGCCGCCACCGAAAACCCGCGACGTCATCTGCACTGGCGAGGGGTATTGGTCCCCGGCATCGACATGGCGGATATTTGCCGCCGCAAGTTCGATCCCGGACAGTTCAAGCCGGCGCTTCGACCGCGAGTCCTGATACGTGAGGCTGCCCTCTGCAATGCGCACCGCATTTATCTTCAGCGGATAGAGTTCCAGGAGTCGCTGCCAGCCGCGGTCGGCAAAAGCGATGTTATCGGCGTCTTCAGCGGCAAGCTGCACGGAGTCAATGAAGACGTCCGGCCGCCAAATCGATACATCGGCGACTACCCGGCCCCGCAACAGGGAGCGCCATTCGACGCTGATAACGATCTGGTGACCGCTGGCGACAGCGCGCTCCGGGTGTCTTTGCTGGAATATCTGCAGTCCATCGAGCTCAAGGCGCAGGGTCGAGGGGCTGAAATCTACGTTAGGCAACACGACTGTATAGCCGGTCAGACGGCGGTTGCCTTCCTTCACGAGCCAGCGACGGAGTGGCTCGTCGCAAAGGTAATCTGCTGACAACACAAGGCCGATCAACAGAAGGGCAATGCCGGCCCCGAAGCGCTGCCGTACTGTCAGACGCACCAACAGACTACGCCAGATCGCAAAGACGCGTTGTATCAGAAATAGGCTGACACGCCCGTAGGATGAGCGGGCCTCTTAACGATTTTCGGCCACGCGGTGACGCCGCTGCCTGGAGCGCACGGCTATGTCTCGCGCGCCCCCTCGGCCTCGTCCGCGGCGACTTGCGGTCGTCGTGATAGCCGTCCCACGCCTTCTCGAAGACCTGCTCGAGCGCGGGGCCCACGGATTCGAAGGCCGGGTCGTAGAAGCGCGCCATGAAGCGCTCGCGGAACTGCGCCTTGGACAGCGGCACGAATTCGGCGTCACGTCGCACATCGACCATCTTCCGATCCTCCACTGCCGGCATGCGCGAGGAACGCCACAGGACTCCCAAAAGAACCCGTCGCGCGCTCCGCGTTCGTTCCGATTTCAGCAAGGCTTCCTACCGCTGGAAAACGACCCGCGTGCCCGGCTTGACCAGCGCAGCCAGTCGCAGGGCATCCCAGTTGGTGAGCCGCACGCAGCCATGGGACTGGCTGCGACTAATGTTCGCGGGCTCCGGGGCGCCGTGGATGCCATAGTGATCCTTGGACAGGTCGATCCATACCAGGCCTACCGGATTGTTCGGGCCCGCCGGGATCACCGCCTTTTGGTGCGTTGGGTTGGCATCCCAGAACAGGTCGGGGTTGTAACGGAAGGTCGGGTTCAGCCCCACCCCATTCACCTTCCACTCGCCGATCGGAAGCGGGTCGTGCTCACTGCCGGTGGTGACGGGCGCGTACATGATGATGTTGCCGCCGGCGTCGGTGACGGTGAGTGCCGAGGTGCTCTCGGTCACCGTGACCGTAACCGCCGGCTTCTCTTTGACTGCCTGCAAGGTGGTCTGCGCCTCGGCTTCCTTCTCGGTAGCCGACGGTTGCTCGTCGGTCTTCGGCGGATTAATCGGTAATTGCATCGGCTCGACATTGGGCACGGTGATTTCTGCGCCGGCGACGAATGTGGCGCCGGGATTCAGACGCTGCATCAACGCCGGGGTGGCGTGAAAGCGTTCGGACAGCGCTTCGAGCAGAGTCCGGTAGCCCAGCGTCTTCAGCTTGGATTGTTCCATGAGGTCTGAGGGGATCTGCGGTTCCAATGGTGCGGCCGCGTCGGCCTCGGTGATCTGATACGTCGCCGTTGCCTGAATGGCGGCCGGCTCGCTGCCATTCACTTTGCGATAGGCATCCATTGCCTTCTTCGTGTTGCTGCCAGACCGTCCATCCAGCACTCCCGGCGAAAAGCCGGCGCGATCGAGCGCAACCTGTACCTCGAGCGCGTCTTTCGCCGGGGTCGCCGCCGCTTGGGTCGGAGGAGGAGCGGGCTGCTGGCTCATGGCCAGCAGCAGGATCAAAGCCGTCAGATTCATTTCGTTACCTTGGTTCGGTCGGTTATACGGCGACGAGCCGTATCTGTGCCAGGAGGGTCCGAGCGCAGGCCGGCCGGGGCCGGAGTAAAGCCTTCACGCCGGCGATCCCGACTCCGTCGCGGCCCGGATTCTGGGCAGGCAGCCTCAGCTCACGGGGTGTTTGAGATACCTATCCCATCGTTCGACCGCATCGCGCCGCCCACCGGCGGCCGTACGAGCCTCACCAGAAGTGGCAGGTACTGTGTCCCGTAGCGGAACATCGCCGCCGCGAGGCCGAGGGTGGAAACCGTCCTGACCGCGTCAGGCCGGACGGAACCGGAGGAGGAGCCCCGCCGACGCGCCAGCCAGACTGCCAGCAGGCCTCCCGCCATCGCCGCCATAGCCAGGGTGGACGGTTGCGAGAGGTTCGTCCGGAACGCGGTATTCGCCCGCGCGAGGCCGTCGCGGGCATCGCGGTTGGATTGAGCGATCAGGGCTTCGGCCGCATGGATTGCGGCGAGACCTGGCGCGCGGTTCATGGCGAAGGTGCCCGGGTGGGCGGCGGCAGACCCGCCAGTTGCCGCCGGGTCGCGGAGAAACGCAGGTCTTCGCTCCGGCCGATGCAGAGGCGGAGCAGCACGACGCCGACAAACGCGTTGACGGCGGCGATCGAGATCACAACCGTCAATGAGCTCATACCCAGCGAGATGGCCCAGATCGCCACCGCCGCCAGCACGCCGAACCAGGCTGCGACGAGGCAGATGGCGGCGGCCAGCCCACACGCGACCATCCACATCAGGGAAAGCCCTGCGCGGCGGGCCTCCAGCGTGACCAGTTCGAGGAACCCCGCGAATCCGGCGCGCACAGACCCGACCACACCCGACAGCTCAGCGAGCACACCGGGTAATGGCGGATCGGCGGTGCCGGTCGACCCTTGGCGGGCGTCTGCCTCGGTAATCATCGCGCAGGAACTCAGCGCAGGATGATCCGACTCAGGACAAACCCGGCAACCACCGCCATACCAACTGATTTCAGCGGATTCGCTGAGACGTAGCTGCAGGTATCGTCCATCAGCTGCTTCTGGGCGGCCTTCAGGTCGTCACCCTTCCCCGCGAGCCAATCAGCCGTGGGCGCAGCCGCGCCGGCGGCACTGTCCACTGCCTGGTGGGCCATCGCGGCCACGCGATCGATCGCCGGCTTGGCCTTGCGCACCGCATCTTCCGCGGCCCCGGCAACTGAACTGACGGCCGCGTGAGCGCTGGAGGATGCACTGTGCAGCGCACCATCACTATTTCCCGGGAAGCCGGGGGTAAGGGTCGAGTTTCCGCTTCGTGTATTTTCCATGATGTTGTCCTCGTTGAGGTTGCGATTGATGACGGGGAGAGTTACTGGCCGTCACGCCGACCATTCCAATGACCCTACTCGGATCGCGCGGGAAGATCCGTGCGGTGACGAACGTACGCAGGTGCGTCGACGAATAGCGCCGGGTTGGTCCTCATCAGCCATCCGCGTACGATAGGGAACAACAACAAGACGAGGGCTGCGGCAGGTGGTCATGGACGTGCAGAAGCAGCGCAGGGGAATGAGCCCTGTAGCGCATCGGGAATCGAGTGGGACGCCGCCGTTGGCCGCGGCATCTTACCGGCGCGCCCGCGCGGCGACCCGTTCACTGGTCGACGGGCTGTCGGATGCGGATACGACGGCACAGTCGATGGACGATGCCAGCCCGGCCAAGTGGCACCTGGCGCACACCACCTGGTTCTTCGAGACCTTCGTGCTTCTACCGTTCGCCGGCGGCTACCGGATGTTCGACGACCACTTCGGTTTCCTGTTCAATTCCTACTACGACGCCGTTGGCGAGCGGCACCCGCGGCCGCAACGCGGTCTGCTGACCCGGCCCGCGTTGCAGAGGGTTCTCGACTACCGCGACTACGTGGACGCAGCGGTTTTGAGGCTGCTGGAATCGACGGCCGATCCGGCCCTGAGTGAGCGCGTCGAACTCGGCATCCATCACGAGCAGCAGCACCAGGAGTTGCTACTCACCGACATCCTGCACCTCTTCGCGCAGAACCCGTTACTGCCAGCGTGGCGGCCGGCACCGCCAGTATTACTGCCACCATCAACGCCGGCCGCCCTCCGGTGGATCCAGGTGCCCGGCGGCGTGGTGAACGTCGGTGCCGGCCCGGAGGGCTTTGCATTCGACTGCGAGCGCCCGCGACACCCGGTGTTGCTGCGGCCCTTCCGACTAGCCTCGCGGCTGGTCCTCAATGGTGAGTGGCAAGTCTTCATCCAGGACGGTGCCTACCAGCAGCCGTCCTTGTGGCTGGCCGACGGCTGGGAGCGGGTCCGGCAGGAGCGCTGGGCCTGCCCGCTGTACTGGCACGCCGGGCCGCAGGGCTGGGAGCAGATGACGCTGCACGGTCCCCAGCCCCTGGATCCGGGCGCGCCAGTACGCCACATCTCCTTCTTCGAGGCGGACGCCTACGCCCGCTGGTCGGGCAAGCGTCTGCCCACCGAGTTCGAGTGGGAGCACGCGGCTACAGCGCCCGCGACCGACCGGGAGTTCGCCGACCTGTACGGCGAGGCCTGGCAGTGGACAGTCAGCGCCTATGGACCTTACCCCGGCTTCAAAGAACCGGCCGGCGCGCTCGGCGAGTACAACGGCAAGTTTATGAACGGCCAGCGCGTCCTCCGCGGAGGGTCGTGCCTGACGCCGGACGGCCACAGCCGCGCGACTTACCGGAATTTCTTCCAGCCGGAGAAGCGCTGGCAGTTCAGCGGGCTGCGCCTGGCGGAGGATTCCTGATGGCGGAGCCCACGATCCGCGCACAGCCGCTGTCTGACCTTGGACCACAGCCCGAGTTCCGCCAGTCGGTGCTTCGCGGGCTCAGCGCCGCGCACAAGTCTCTTGAGTGCAAGTACTTTTACGACGAGCGCGGCTCGGCGCTGTTCGACGAGATCTGCCGGCAGCCGGAGTATTACCCGCCGAGCGTCGAAACCGGGATTCTCGAACGTTGTTCCAGCGATATCGCGAGGCTGACTGGAGCCGGCGCCGAACTGGTGGAGCTGGGCAGCGGCGCCAGCCTGAAAACCCGCATCGTCCTGCGCGCACTGCAGCGACCGGCGCGTTACCTCCCCGTGGATATTTCCGCGGCCTACCTGCAGGCGGCCGCCGCGACACTGGCAGTCGAGTTCCCCGGGCTCGACGTCCGGCCGGTGATTGCCGATTTCACGGCGCCGTTTCACCTGCCGCCCGGAACCCGCGGCGTGCCCCGGCTGTTGTTCTTTCCGGGCTCGACGCTCGGTAATTTTCATCCGCGCGAGGCGGGGGAGTTTCTCGGCCGGACTTGTCGCGGGCTGTCGGCCGACGCCTTCCTGATCGGCGTCGACCTGAAGAAAGACCCGGCCATACTGGACGCTGCCTACAACGATGCGGCGGGCGTCACTGCGGCTTTCAACCTCAACCTGCTGGAGCGGATCAACCGCGAACTCGGCGCGAATTTTGATCTCGGCGGCTTCGCCCATCACGCGGCCTACGTCCCACGGCGCGGTCGGGTCGAGATGCACCTCAAGAGTCTGCGCGTGCAGTCGGTCCGGGTGGCCGGGCGCGAGATCCGCTTCGCGGCCGGAGAGAGCATTCACACGGAAAACTCCTACAAGTACTCCGTCGCCGGGTTTCGCGAGCTGGCGGAACGCCCCGGGTGGCAGGTCAGCCGCGCCTGGTTCGACGATCGCGAGCTCTTCTCGGTGTACCTGCTGAAGCCCGCGTAAGCACCGCTTGCTGCTACCAGTGCCCGGTGCCGGGTTCGCCCTTGAAGGGACCGACGATGTTGTTGGTGACCCAGCCGGCGTAAAAGCCGCCCGGCTGGGGCCGCACCACTTCGCCGT
>JBBQJK010000062.1:0-8905 GCA_038325835.1 Gammaproteobacteria bacterium | reverse complement strand
CCGATCGCCACGAGGACATTGACGGTTTGCCAGACTAACTGGCCGCCGGCGAGGCCGGCGCCGTAGCGCGAGACCAGCACCGACAATAGAGAGTTCATGACCAGGGAAACGAGTAGCAGGAACCCTACCGCCATGACCATGGCAAGGGACAACAGCCGCCGGGTCAGAAACCCCAGGAGGCCCCGGTCCTCGGCCGCCGATCCGCCCCCGACGTCGTTGAGGGCATCCTGAAGCGCCACGAAAACACCCGTGGCACCGAAAAAGAGGCCAATGATGCCCACGATAGCCGCCATCCCGGAGTCTTGCCGCTGGCGGAGCCCCTCCATCAGCACCTGCACCGCCTCCGCGGAGGAGGCTGGCAGGAGACGCGACACCTGGGCCAGGACTTCAGTCTCCGCTCCCCGATAAAGCTCGCCGGTGGCGATGCTCAGTAAGAGCAGCAAGGGGGGAAGCGAGAAGGCCGCGTAAAAGGCGAGGCCGGCGGCTCGCCGCGGCAGCCGACTGCTCAGCCACTCCCCTAGCGACCGCCGCAATACCCGCACCAGCAGAATCTGGCTCATTAAAGTTACCCGTTGATGGGCCGATCGCGGAGCAACGCGAGGAGTGCCACGAACAGGCACAGGATCATGGGTCCCAGGATCAGGCCGATAACGCCGAACGCTCCCAGTCCACCGATGACGCCGACAAACACGGTGAGGGCGCCCACCTCCGCCCTCCCCGACACGAGGATGGGACGCAGCAGGTTATCGATGGTCCCCACCATCAGCACGCCCCAGACGGCGAGCCCGGCCGCGGCCACCCACCGGTCCTCGACCAGCAGGTAGATGACGGCGGGTCCCCACACGAGCGCAGTGCCGCCGAGCGGGACCAGTGCCAGCAAACCCGCCAGCGCCCCGAAGACCACGGGCCCGGGCAGCCCCAGCACCTGGAATGCCGCACCCACCAGCACACCCTGCACGGTGGCTGTGATCAGAGTGCCGAACACCAGCGCTCGCAGGACGTCATCCAGGTGATCGACCAGCTTCCGGCGCGTCGCACTGGGCCAGGGCACCAGCTGGCCAGCGCGTTTCACCATGCCGTCACCGTCTCGCAGACCGAAGTAGAGGATCACGAGCATGACGGCGAAGGCACCCAGCGTACCGACGGCGCGGATGACCACCTTGCCACCCAGGGGTCCCAAGGCCGGAAAAAGCGCGGCGGCGCCCCGGGACATCCACTCCCGTGCGCTGGCCCGGGACACGCCGAAGTACTGCCGTATTTTTTCCAGTGATTCGCCCGCCAACGGCACTTCCTTGAGTTCGGGGAGTCGCGTCAGGCTGGCGCGGGTACCGGGCCGGTCCTGCACCTTCTCGGCCAAGTCTGCGAGTTCAGAGCCGAACGCCGCCACCAACCCCGACACTGGGCCGACCACCACGACCAGTGTCGCGACAGTGAGCAGAGCGGCGGCGAGGGACGGTCGCTGCCCCAGTTTTGCGGTGAGCCACGTCTGCGCCGGTCGCAACAGGGCGGCTACCAGCACGGCCCAGACCACTGCCTGCCAGATCGGCAGCAGCACCGCAATCGCCAGGCCGGCGATCACGACACCCGCGCCGAGTGCGAACACCCGGGAATAGAACACGCGCGACGTCAGGCGTTGGCGTTCCGTCGTCATGGGGATTTTCCCCGGAGTAGCCTCAAGGTTGCACGCTCCAGTGTACTCAAACCACTTTTCCCGAAGACGGGGAGATGCCAGCGCACCGGGCGCAACGCGCCCGCCAGGAAGACCTCCGGCAACCGCGGGTGGACGTAGGACTTCCGGCATACCGTGACCGTATTCCCCAAAGTCGTCGCCACATCCACCAGCGCGGCACGCAGCTGTCCGGCCCGCGCGCGTGCGCCCTCTGCCGGAGGGCGCTCCCGCAGGGCGCCATGCAGCAGCACTGTTGCTCCCCACGTTCGGAAGTCCTTGGCTGTGACGGGCGCATCGGCCAGAGCATTCAGGTACGCGTTGACGTCCGCCGCCGTGATATCCCGCACCGTGCCGCCCGCGTCCTCGTACTGAAACAGATCGCGTCCGGGCAGGCCCTGGCAGCGCCGGATCACGCCAGCCACCCCGGGTGCGAACAGCCCGATCTGATGCTCGATGCGGCTCTTGCCTAAGAAGCGGAATCTCACGTGTCCGCCCCGCTTCAGGCGCACGTGGCGCTTCTGCAGCGTCGCCAGCCCAAACGAACCGTTGTCTCGCGCGTACTCCTCATTGCCCACGCGGATCAGGCTGCTTTCGAGAAGGCGCACGATGGCTGCCAGCACGCGGGTGCGCGGCACTCCCGGCTGGCCCAGGTCCCGGTTGACCCCGCGCCGGATGCGCGGCAGCTGTCCACCCAGAACCAGCGTCCGCTGGAATTTCAGTGCGTCGCAGGCGAGTCGCCAGTCCGCGTGATAGCGGTACTGCCGCCGGCCCCGCGCATCCAGTCCGGTGGCCTGCAGGTGCCCGCGGGGATCGGCGGAAATCCAGACGTCCGTCCAGGCGGGGGGAATAGCCAGTCGGCGGATCCGGTCCCGGTGGCGATCGATGCGGACAGCGGCGGACGCGCGGTAGGTAAACCCTGCGCCGCGACGCACTCGACGAATACCAATGCCCCGCTCTGCGATGTAGCGCAGGTGCGCCGACTTCGCCACTGCCCTGGGATCCTCCTCCATCCAACTACTATAGCCGAGTCGCCGTTGGGGCCAGGCGAGCCGGGCGGAACCGGACGAATCAGTTGCGGCTGGTTGCGGCCACCACGACGCTGATCTGTCCCGTCTCCTCCAGGGTGGCGAGAGACACGCGGGTGGGATCCGGCTCCCCAACTTTGCGGCAGCCGGCCAGCAGGTCTTCGTAGGTCAGCCCCTCTTCCTCCAGCACCGCGTGGAACACGCGCCCATCGATAACGAGTGGTCGCGGCTGGCCGCGCACCAGCCGTTTGAACCGCGGGAAGCGGCGGCAGGCACGGGCGGTCAACACGTGCGCACCGAACACCGTGACGACGAAGACCAGCGCGTTCCCCACTCCCTTGAACAAGGCGATCTGCTGAAGAACCACCGACAAAGAAATGAGCACGAGCAGGTCGAACGTGGTCGTCTGACCGGCCAGGCGCTTACCGGCCAGCCGCATCATGGCCACCAGGGCCGCGTAGTAGACAGTGGCGGCCATGACCTGCCACATCACTGCCGTGACGGTGAGCACGGGCAACTAGTCCACTTTCACGTGCATGGCGTCTTCTTCACTGGTGTAGATGCCCATCAGGGTACCGAACTGGTCCAGCACGTGGACCTCCCAGCGGCGGCTGCGCCGTACCCCATCGAAGGCGACGCTGAGCGCACCGTCCTCGTCGGGAAAGGGGCCAGACACGCTATCGCTCAGACGGTCGGCAACACGCCACTCACCCGGCGCGTCCTCGGAGACGACGAAAACATCGGTCGCGAGCCCGCTGGACGAAGTGGACGAATGACTGGGAGCTGGGGAGGCTGGCAACACGGAACGTCTCCTCTGATAAACGACTGAACAGCAGGTGGCTGTGGGGAGGGATTGTGCGTAGCACTGTTCGCAGCAGTTGTCGGCCCTCCGCTCCGCTCGTCGTAGGACGGCGCCTACGGGAGGGTCGGACGGCGCGACCACTTATCGCAGGACCCGCCGACACTGCGAACGAGCTGACTCTCCTACGCTCTCGGTGAGGCCGGAACGCTGTGTTCCGGACACAGGTGACAGAGGGAGACGAGAATGAAAAAGTTACTACTCGGTATGACAGCGGCGGTGATCGCCGGTCTGGGTTTGGTGGGTTGCGAAAACCGCGAGTCACCCGCCGAAACCCGCAGCGATATGTCCGAAGCCGCAAAGGAAGGCGCGGAGGATGTGGCTGACGCTCGTGAGGGCGTTCGGGAAGCGCAGGGCGACAACATGGAGAATGTCGCCGAGGCACGGGAAGATGTCGAGCTTGCCACGGCCAAGGCCGACTACAAAGTGGCTGTGGAGGGTTGCGAAGCCCAGACCGGCGACGCTCGCGACACGTGTAAGGACGCGGCCCAGTCCGCCCTCGACCGGGCTCAGGCAGCGGCCGACCAACGGCGTGACAGTGCCAACGTGGCCGCCGACCAGCGCAAGCCCTGACGAAGGCTTACTACCGGCGCGCCAGTCGGCTTGCCCAACCACTGGTTGCCGATGCTTGAGGGCGCCTGGCAACAGGCGTCCTCTTTTTAATCACTATTCCAGGCAGGAGACACCTGATGCGCAGGGAATACGCCACCACTTATGAATCCGCGGACGAGCTCCGGGGCATCGTTGACAAGGCGGAAGAGCTCTTGAAGACCATTGGCGCGGACGGCGGCGAGATTGCCGACGAGTTGCGCGCGCGGGTTGGCAAGACAACACGCGCCGCCCGCCAGCGGCTCGGCGAACTGGGGGCCTCGGCGAAAGAGACAACCACGCAGATGGCGGAAGTCGCCGATGAATACGTCACCAGTTATCCCTGGACCGCCATGGCAGTGGCGGCTGCCGTGGGCGCGCTCGTGGGCGTGGCGGTGACGCGACGCTGAGCCCGTGGTAGCCATGCTCTCAGGCCCGCCCTTGGGTCATGGACAGCTGGCTGGCCTATAGGGGCGAAGCCTAGCCTTGACTTTCGGGGGCACTAAGCCGCCTGGGTTATAGTCCAGACACCGTCGCTCCCACCAGGTCATCGTCTTGTCACCACCGGTGCCACCGGCCGCTCCGTCCTGGAGCCGCCAGTTCCGTCTCCTGGCCTGGCCGTTTCGCCTAGTGCTGGTTGCGGTGCTCGGCGCTTCCCTGCTGACGCTGGGCATGAGCGAGTTCACCGTCCGCTCAGCCGTCAATGAACGGTTCGCCGTTACCCGTGTGCTGGAGCGGGAAGCCGCCGCCAACCGGTTCATGACCCTCCTTCTCGATATCGAGACGGGCCAGCGCGGCTATCTGCTGCTCGGCGAGACACCCTACCTGGAGCCGTTCCAGAGTGCGGTCCGCGATATCGAACGCACTGGCCTGGAGTTGCGCCAGCGGGTGGACCCGGAATCCCCGCTGCGCCAGCGCCTGGATCGTGTGGACGCTCTGACCACACAGCGTCTGGGATTCGCGACTGCCGTCATCAACCTGGCCACGTCCGGCCAGCGGCAAGCCGCCATAGAACTGGTGCGCCAAGGCCGGGGCAAGCGCTTGATGGACGAGATTCGTGGCGAAATGGCCGCCGTCCAGAGGGGCAGCGAGCGCGAGCTTTGGGAGCTGCAGGCGCGGCAGAAGTCGGCGACAACCTGGTCCCGCCTGGCCCTGCTCGTCTCGACCGTCCTCGCCATTATTCTCCTGGTAAATGTGGCCCGGCTCGCGATCAATGAGGCGGCGACGCAGGAAACCCTGCGCATCAAGGCCAGTGAGGATGCGAAACTCATGCAGGCGGTTATTGCGTCCCGGACGGCCGAGCTCGCAGCACTCTCGTCGCACCTGCAGGTGGTTACGGAGAACGAGAAGGCGGACCTGGCCAGGGACCTGCACGACGAGATGGGCGCGCTGCTGACCGGCGCCCGGATGGATCTCTCGTGGTTGCAGGGCGCCGCGGGCACGGATCCGGCGGTGCTGGAGAAGCTGCAGCAACTGTCCGACGGTCTGTCCCAGGCCATGGACGTCAAGCGACGGGTGGTGGAAAACCTGCGCCCGGCGCTACTGGACCACTTCGGCCTGCCGCTGGCACTGCAGAATCACTTTGACGAAACCTGCAAGAAGGCCGGCCTTAACTGCAGCACAACGATCTCGGAAGAGCTGGCCGACCTGCCGGAGAACATCGGCATTGCGCTGTTCCGGGTCGGGCAGGAGTCGCTTACGAACATACTCCGCCATGCGCAGGCGAAGAACGTGCATCTGGAGATCAGGGAAGACGCCGGGGATCTGTGCCTGGAGATCCGGGACGACGGTGCCGGCATGGAGATCGGTCCGCCAGGCACCTACCGCTCCTTCGGCCTGACGGGTATGCGCCATCGTATCGAGGGACTCGGGGGGCGCTTCGACCTGCAAAGCGGGCTCGGCCAGGGGACGCGCGTCCTTATCCGAATCCCCCGGTATTCCGCGCTCCCTAGCGCGGTGGACGCTTGAGGGCGGCGATAAGCGGCCTGACTTCCTGAAACTGGCGCATCTTGTCCAGAAAATGATCCGCCCCGGCAGCCAGGCACAGGCTGCGCACCGCCGGCAGGGGGAAGTTGGTCAGAACAATGATCAGGGGCTGGCGATCCGAGTAGCGCTGCCGCGCATGGCCGATGGCGCCAATGCCGCTGCCTTTCCCCAATTCCACATCGACAACCAGCACGTCGTACTCGCCGGTGTCGATCCGTTCCCGCGCCTCAGGCTCCGTGGCGGCCGTGCCCGTGACGCGCATCACGCCGGCGAGGGTCAGCATGTCCGTCAGCCGTTTCTGCAACAGTACGGAGTCTTCTATAAGGAGTATGCGCAGCTCCACCGGGTCGATGCCCTGGTCGTTCTCTCCCTGTGACGAGCCGGGAACTGGTCGCGCGGGAGGGGAGCTCGGCGTTAGTGTGTTGACTAGCACAATGGCGGATTGCTGCTACTGCAAGATGCCGTTCTTGATAGCGTAGTAGGTGATATCGGCATTGGTACGCATCGCCATCTTTTCGAGGATCCGGCTCCGGTAGGTGCTCACAGTTTTAACGCTGAGGAACAATTTCGCCGCGATCTGCGACACACTGACCCCTTCGGCCAGCTTACAAAAAATCTGGAACTCCCTCTCGGAAAGCACGCCATGCCGGGGACCGTTCGGATCGCCCTGGACGCCCGCTACCAGCTGGTCTGCGAGTTCGGAACCGACGTACCGGTGTCCCCGGGCCACCGTGCGCACAGCGCGAAGCAACTCCGCTTCGTCCACGCCCTTGCTGATGAATCCGTTGGCACCCGCCCGCAGCACGTTCAACCCGAACTGGGATTCCGGGTAGCCGCTGACCACGAGCACAGCGACTTTGTCGTGGTGTGCCTTGACCTGGCGCAAAACATCGAGCCCCGACATGTCCGGCAGGGACAAATCGAGCAACAGTACGTCGACCGGGTCGGTGCGCATGTGCTGGATGACCTCCCGCCCCGTCTTGCACTCGGCCACGAGCTTCATGTCGGTCTGAGAGGCAATCATCTGTTTCAGCCCGGACCGGACAATCTGGTGGTCGTCGGCGATGAGGACGCGAAGTGCAGGCATTCATGAATCCTTTCTGGACTACCTGAGTCTAAGCCTTGAGACCGCGGCACCCGCCAACGAGGGGTGGCAGACCCTGGATTATCGTCGCCTTTAGGCCGCGGGCCTGTCCGCCAACCCGGCAAGGGTGTAAGCCAGAAACGCGACGGCTTCTGTAGGAGAATTCCTACACACTATCGGTGGGCTTACCGCCCCATTGCTCTGGTATCGGCCCGGCCGGGGGCGCGGACCTTTTCGAGCTGAGTCTCCACATGCTTCCAGTTGATCAGGGACCACCAGTCCCGTATCCAGTCCGCCCGCTTGTTCCGGTACTGGAGGTAGTGCGCGTGCTCCCAGAGGTCACAGGGCAGGAGCGGCGTCATCCCGTGACTCAGCGGACTGTCCTGATTGGGCAGCGCCGAAAGCGCGAGGCGGCTTGCGCCGTCGTCCCAGGCCAGAAAAATCCAGCCGGACCCGAACAGCGCCTCACCTTCCTCGCCGAAGCGGTGACGGAGGGTCGAGAGACTCCCGAACTGCTGGTTAATGTGTGTCAGCATCTTCTCGGATGGTTTTGCCGCGCTTGGCGACATCGTTTCCCAGAGCAGGGAATGATTGGCATGGCCACCACCGAAATTGCGAACGTCCTTGCGGATGGTGCCAGGGAGGGAATCGAGCCGGCGCAGCAGCTGCTCTATGGTGTCGTCGCTCTCGAAGCCCGCTTCCTTGAGGGCTTCATTCAGTTTGTTCACATAGCCCTGGTGATGCTGGTCGTGGTGCAGCTCCAGCGCTTCCCGGCTGATGACGGGCTCCAGCGCGCTGCTGGGATAGGGCAAGGGAGGTAGGGCGAAGGTCACGCTGGGCTCCGCACGTCTGCTTGAATGGCAGTCAGGTTGCGCGAACTCGGCGGAGTCCACCATCGGACGCTGTGCCCCTGGCTGTAGGAAACGTCCCACGGCGGGTCAGGGTCGCGCTCGATGGCTGCACCAGGCGCCTGCGCTTACGATCCTGCGCTGGTGCTGATGGAGAACGCCAATGACCCCCTTCGAGTCGGCCATGCTCAAGCCCGCAGCCTGTTACCAGTCGCCCAGGCAAGTATTGCTGGAGCCCTGGAGCCCACAGGACAAATTCAGGGTGCTGCGCCAGTGGCAATACGACATCGGCCAACTGCACCTGGCAACTGAAGAGAACATGGCGCCGGCCGCAACGGCACCTGATCCGGTGTCGCTCGAGCAGATTCACGCGGTGATGACCGAGCTGGGCTACGACCCGGACGCCGAGTCCGCACCGACCAAGGGCGCGTGAAGTCCGCCGCATTCACGATCACGCGGGCCCGGGTGGCAGGCACCTTCCGCCACCGGCTGGCACTCATTTTCTGGCTTTTTTCTTCGGCGTCACTTCCGCTCTGGCTTTCTCGACCACCTTTCGGACCCGGAACACCCCACGCATGAAGCGCTCGTCGGCTGCGGCAAGCACCCGGTCGGCAGCCGGGAAGATCTCCTTCTCTTCTTCCTCCAGATGGTGCAGGTAATAGTGCCGGAGCTCCCGGAGGCGGACGAGCCAGCCGCCCGTGGTCATGGGCGTGGCGGCCAGCGCGTTCAGCAGGTCCTCGATCTTCTTGTGCTCGGCCACCGAGTGGCGCCCCTTGTCGGTGGTCGGAGGTTTCCGCAGCAGCGTGGAGTAGAGCGCCTGCTCCTCTGCAGCAGCATGGCCTTTCG
>JBBQJK010000061.1:0-8946 GCA_038325835.1 Gammaproteobacteria bacterium | reverse complement strand
ACGGCATTCACTTTGAGACCACCGGGGCGTCCTTCACCGTGGACGACGCGCCGGGTGGCCAGGACGACCTGGCCGTGGGCGATGTGGTGAAGATTCGCGGCCGGGTGAACGACGACGGGCGCACGGGCACCGCCACGGAGGTTATCGGGGACGACGCGGTGGAGGGGCCGGTGACGGCGCTGGACCTGCTGGCTGGCACCCTAGTGGTCGCCGGGCAGTCTGTGATCACGGATGCCGACACCTCGTTTGATGACAACATCCCCGGCTCGTCCCTGGCCGGCCTGGTGGTGGGTGACCTCGTGGAGGTCGCCGGGTTCTTTGATGCCGCCGGCGCAGTGCGGGCCACCCGCATCGAAAAGAAGACGGTGGGCAGCAAGATTGAGGTCCATGGCCTCGTTGCTGATCTCGATACGGTGAACCAGCGGTTTCGCCTCAACGCGCTGACTGTGAGCTATGCCGGCGCCGTCCTCGACGGCTTTCCCGGCAATCAGATCAGCGACGGGGATTTCGTTGAGGCCAAGGGCACCACCTTCGTCGCCGGTGTCTTGCAGGCGACGAAGGTCGAACTGGAGGGCCCGGACGCCGCCGACGACGGTGAAGACGGCGAAGCCAAGCGGGAGATCGAAGGCCTTATCACCCGCTTTGTCTCGGCAACCGACTTCGATGTGGCCGGCCGGCCGGTCACCACCACGCCGGGCACCGTCTACGAGAACGGCACTGCTGCTGACCTGGCCGTCAACCTCAAGGTCGAAGTCGAGGGTCCAGTGGACGCTGCCGGGATCCTGGTGGCGCGCAAGGTCAGCATTCGCCGCTCGGGCAACGTGCGCCTGACTTCGCTCGTGGACAGCATCAACACCGGCAATGGCACGCTGGTCGTGCTGGGGATAACCATCAAGGTTGATGAGCTGACCCGTTTCGAAGACCAGAGCGATGCAGACGTGGAGTCCTTCTCTCTGGCTGGCCTGCAGGTGGGTGACTACGTGGAGGTGCGGGGTGCCGAATCTCCTGCCGGCAGCGGGCAGCTGCTGGCCCGACGGCTGGAGCGGGAAGATGCGGACAGCCGGAGCCTCGTCCAGGGCCCGGTGACCAACCTGGCGGAGCCTGATCTCGAGGTCTTCGGGATTACGGTGCAAACGGGCGTCGATACGGAGTTCAGCGACGGGTCGGAGAACGACGTGGCCGCTGGCACGTTCTTCTCACTGGTGGCCGTCGGTGATCTGGTCAAGGCCCGAGGCAGCCTGATTGCGGACCAGGTCATTCAGGCCGACGAAGTCGAACTCGAGGGCGAGGACGACTAGCACTGCCAGGCCAGAACCGACGGGCCTGCGGGCCCGGTGCGCGCCTGAGGTTCTGCTGACCGACTGACGCGTCCCGTAGGAGCGCCTTTAGGCGCGATCGATACCTGTCGCGCCTGAAGGCGCTCCTACGTTAACGCACGCAGCTGCTCGGCCAGCGCTTCCGGCGCCGCAAAGAACGGCGAGTGCCCGGTTGGCAGGGTCAGCACGGTCCCGCAGGGCGATGCCGCCACCATCTGCTCCTGGACGAACAAGGGCAGCGCCACGTCCCGGGAGCAGTGGATATAGGCCCGGGGTACGCGGCCGAAGCGCTCCGCCGTGACGTGGACCGCCTGAAACATCACGCCGAGCGGCTCCGGGCCGAGCCTTGTCCGGGCGAAGGCCAGGTCCTCTGCCGGGCAATCCGCATAGAAAATCTCAGGGAGGCGCTCCGGATCCACCGTCACGCACTGGCCGTCCGGGGTCCGGACCGACGCGGTATTCAACGGGTTGTCGGGGTCCACGCTGCAGATGCGCACCAGCGAATCGCCATCCCGGGGCAGGAACGCGGTGACATACACGAGGCGCCTCAGGCGTTCCGGGAGGGCTTCCGCCACCGCGCTGATGACCAGCCCGCCCAGGCTGTGGCCGACCAGGATGACCTCGCCGCCGAGGGCACCGACGGTCCCGCAGATCCGCAGCACATAGGTGTCAAGCGTCTGGGCGTTCGCCGGGGCCGGATCGTCCCCGTGACCGGGCAGGTCGGGGGTGACGACCACGTGGCCCTGGGCCCGGAGCAGGGGCGCGACGTGCCCCCAGCACCAGCCCCCGTGCCAGGCGCCGTGGACGAGCACATAACTTGCCATCGGTGGAAGTCTCGTTTGAGCCGGGACGCGAAAGCTGCGATTCTCCCGGCATTCATCACTCAAGGGCAAATCCATGAAGCTGTATTTCAGTCCGGGCGCCTGCTCCCTGGCGTCCCACATCACGCTGCTGGAGGCCGGGCTGCCTTTCACCGCGGACAAGGTCGATATGCGGACCCGCCAGACCGCCGGCGGGGTGGATTTCACGAGCGTCAATCCCTTGGGCTATGTGCCCGCACTGGTGCTTGATAATGGCGACGTGCTCGCCGAGGGGCAGGCCATCCTCCAGTACCTGGCCGACCAGAAGCCCGAGGCCCACCTCGCGCCCCCGCCAGGCACCATGCCGCACTACCGGTTGCTGGAGTGGCTGAGCTTCATTTCCTCGGAGCTGCACAAGGGCTTCGGCCCCCTGTTGCGGCCGGGTGGCGCAGAAGATGTGAAGGCGGCTGCGCGGGACAAGCTGGGCCAGCGACTCAACTACGTGGCCCAGCACCTGGCCAGCCGGCAGTATCTGGTGGGCGAGCATTTCACCGTGGCCGATGCTTATCTGTACACAGTGCTGACCTGGTCGCGAATCGGGGGGATCGATCTGGCGGCCTGGCCCGTCCTCGCCGCCTACCGGGAGCGGGTGCAGCAGCGGCCCGCGGTGCAGGCGGCCCGGCTGGCCGAAGGGCTGAAGGCCTGACGGTCGTCGACGCCTCCGGGCTGGCGCGGCTGGAGCAAGCCAGCCCTTTCGCAGCGGACATCATCAGCCGTTTCCCGCAGCTCCTCGCTGCCCTGCGCACGAGCGGGCGGCTGACCCGCCGTTGCGCAGCCACGGAACATCGTGACCTGCTCGATGACGCACTGGCCGGAACGTCCGGCGACGACGAGTTTCTCCACCGCCTCCGGCTGTTCCGGCACCGGGAACTCCTGCGCATCATCTGGCGGGATCTCAACGAAGGGGCCGGCGTCACCGAGTCTCTGCGCGACCTTTCGGACCTGGCCGATGCGGCGATCAATGCCGCCCTGAAGTTTGCCAGCGACCTGCTCCGGGGCCGCCACGGAGAACCTCGCGCTGAAGATGGCAGCCCCTGCGGCGTGGGCATCGTTGCCATGGGGAAGCTGGGCGGCCACGAACTCAACTTCTCGTCGGATGTGGACCTGGTGTTCCTCTACTCGGCGGCGGGGGAGACTGATGGGCCCCGGGCGCTCAGCAACGAGGAGTACTTCCGGCTCCTCGCCCAGCGGGTGATTGACCTCCTCAGCCGGAATACGGCGGACGGTTTTGTGTATCGGGTGGACGTCCGGCTGCGGCCCTTCGGGACGGCCGGTCCTCTCGCTGTGAGTGTCTCTGCGCTGGAGAGCTATCTGGTGCAGCACGGGCGGGACTGGGAGCGGTACGCGTGGATCAAGGCGCGGGTGGTCAATGCGTGGGCCGACGCCGAGTCGCTGTATCGGGACGTCCTCCGGCCCTTCGTTTACCGCCGTTACCTGGACTACGGGGTGTTCAGCTCCTTGCGCGAGATGAAGGCGCTCATCGAGGCGGAGGTTGCGAAGAAGGAGTTTCGCGGCAACCTCAAGCTGGGTCCCGGCGGCATCCGCGAGATCGAGTTCATAGTCCAGGCCCTGCAGCTGGTGCGGGGCGGGACTGTAGCCGCGCTGCGGGAGCGGCAATTGCTTCGGGCGCTACCGGCGCTGGTGGAGGCCGGTTGCCTGCCGCCGGCGGATGCCGCGGAGCTCCGGGAGGCCTACTTTTTTCTCCGGCTGGCGGAGAACCGGGTCCAGGCACTGTACGACCGCCAGACTCACGACCTGCCCTCCGATCCTGGCGATCAGCGGCGCCTGACCCTCGCCATGGGGTATGCCGCCTGGCCTGAGTTTCTCGCCGCGCTGACGCTGCAGCGGGACCGCGTCGCTGGGCACTTTCGCGACATCGTGTTTCGCGGGACGAGTGGTGCCGGCAGCGGCGACGATGAGTACGGCGAGCACGCCGGCAGCACCGACGGCGGGCCGGGTCGGCCCGAGGTAGAGCTGGCCCGGGTGTGGCTGGACGACGCGCCACCGGAGTTGCAGCAGCAGCGCCTGGCAGGGGCCGGGTTCAGATCGCCAGTGGACGTGCTGGAACGCGTGCGTCGTCTGCGCGAGGGCGGCTTGCAACAGCGGCTCGATCAGCCCGGCCGCCAGCGGCTCGATGCGCTGGTGCCCGCCATGCTGCGCGTGGCCAGCCGGCAGGTCGAAGCAACCCGCGCACTGGATGGCATGGTGCTGGTCCTCGAGGCCATCGGGCGCCGGTCTGCCTACTTTGCGCTCCTGAACGAGAACCCGGCAGCACTGGAGCGTCTGGTCGGCATTTGCGCCTCCAGTGAGTTCCTGGCGCGGCTCGTGGCGACCCACCCGTTGCTGCTTGACGAACTGCTGGACCCCCGGGTCTTCGAGCAGGCTCCCTCCCGAAGCGAGCTGGCGGCGGACCTCGAGGTCCGGCTGGCACGGGTGCCGGTCGACGACGCCGAGGCGCAGCTTGATGCCCTGCGCAACTTTCAGCAGGCAGCCATCTTCCGCGTCGCCGTGGTCGATCTCTCCGGCGTCCTGCCCCTGATGAGAGTCAGCGACCGGCTGACCGACATTGCGGAGCTCGTGCTCGAAGCGGCGCTGGCGCTGGCCTGGCAGGAGCTGGTCACCCGCTACGGTGAAGCGCGGTGTGTCGTCGATGGAGAGACCCGCCCCGCGCGCTTTGCCGTGGTCGCCTACGGCAAGCTTGGTGGCCTCGAACTGGGTTATGGCTCAGATCTGGATCTGGTCTTCCTGCACGACTCGGAGGGGGAACAGCAGCAGACCGATGGCCCGCAGCCGCTGGACAACGCCGTCTTCTTCTCCAGGCTCATGCGCCGGATCATCAGCATCCTGACGATGCACACCACCTCGGGGAAGCTGTACGAGGTGGACATCCGGTTGCGTCCCAGCGGGCAGTCCGGCCTGCTGGTCTCCAGCCTTGCTGCCTTCGATCTCTATCAGCGCCAGGACGCCTGGACCTGGGAGCACCAGGCCCTGCTCCGCAGCCGGGCGGTGGTCGGCGATGCCGGGGTCAAGGCGGCCTTCGAGCGTCTCCGGGTAACGGCCCTCACCTCTTACGTGCGACGGGAGAAACTCGCCAGTGAGGTCGCAGAAATGCGCCAGCGCATGCGCAATGAACTGTCCAGGGGTACCGCCGAGGTGATGGACGTCAAGCAGGACCCGGGCGGGATCGCGGACATCGAGTTCCTCGTGCAATACCTCGTGCTCCGCGACGCCCATCGGTACCCGGACCTGGTTCGCTGGTCCGACAATATCCGGCAGCTGGACGCGCTGGCCGCCCATGGCATCCTGGCGCCCGGGGACGCGGAAGAGCTGGCCGCGACGTACCGCAACTACCGCCAGCGCCTGCACCACCTGAACCTCGCCGGGCTGCCCGGTCAGCTGCCCCGGGCCGAAACCGCAGCCCTCGCGGCCACGGTGATCCGGCACTGGCAGGCGGTGTTCTATACTGAAACACCCCCGGTCGCTGAATAACGCTCCATGGTCGCGCCCAACACAGATTCCCGGCTTCCCCTCGTGCAGCCGAATGCCGAGAACCACTACGACGTCACCCGGTCGGACCTGCCACTGTCCTGCCCCATGCCCGGGATGCACCTCTGGAATTCCCACCCCAAGGTGTACCTCCCCATCGAGGAAGACGGTCGGGCCAAGTGTGGCTACTGCGGCGCTACCTATTCCTTAACTCCCGCGCGGTGAACGGCCCGCTCACCCACCTCAATCTGTCCCGCGGCTTCCGGGGTGGTGAGCGCCAGACTGAACTCCTGATTCGTGGCCTCGCTGCTCTCGGCTGGACCCAGCGTCTCGTGGCACGGCGTGGTGAGGCGCTGGCTGACCGCTGCCGGGATGTACCCGGTCTCTCCATCGCCGAAGCCAGTGGGGGCGTGGCCGGCGCTTTTCTCGCCCTGCGCGGCGCTGGCCTGGTGCACAGCCACGAAGGTCGGGGTGTGCAGGCCGCCTGGCTGAACGGCCTCGTGCGGGGCGCGCCTTACCTCATCACGCGGCGCGTGCAGAAGGGCCCCACGGCCTCGGTCCTGAACCGCCGGATGTATCGCTCCGCCGTCGCCGTGGTGGCGATCTCCAAGGCCATACGGGCCGCACTGCTCCGTCTCGAGGCGCACTTGCCCGTCACCGTGATTCCCAGCGCCGGCAGCAGCTTGGCGGTAAACCGGGCAACGGTTGAAAGACTGCGTGCCGGTTTCGGCGGCGACTTCGTGGCGGGGCATGTGGGCGCCCTGGACGATTCCCACAAGGGTCAGCTGCAGATTATTGCGCTCGCCCGGCGCTGGCGGACCGACCACCCCGGGGTGCGCTTCGTGCTGGTGGGTGCGGGTCGGGACGAAGTGCGCCTGCGGGCGGCCGCCGCCGGGCTCGACAATCTGCACTTCGCGGGGGAGGTGGCCAATGTCGGTGACTATCTGGCAGCCTTCAATCTGTTTCTTTACCCGTCCCGCCATGAAGGCCTGGGCTCGGTCCTGATCGACGCCCTCGAGGCCGGGCTGCCCGTGGTGGCCACGGCCGTCGGCGGCATCCCCGAGATCATCCGGGACGGGGAGAATGGCGTGCTTTTCCAGCCCGACGACGCGGCGGCGTTCGAGGCGGCCGTGGCCGGATTCCTTGGGGATCCAGCGCTGGGCGCCCGGGTTGCTGCAGCGAACCGGCTGCGCGCCCGGGAGTTTTCCGCCACCACAATGACCGGGAGCTACGCGCGGCTGTACCGTGACGTGGCTGCCGGCCAGAATGTGGCGCTGACGCTGCCCTGAGGACCAATCCATGATCATCGTTACCGGCGGTGCCGGCTTCATCGGCAGCAACCTGGTCCGGGCCCTGAATCGGGCGGGCCACACCAACATCCTCGTGGTCGACGATCTCCGGGACGCCCACAAGATTCTCAATCTCTCTGACTGCCGGATCGCCGAGTACCTGGATATGCACGAGTTCGCCACGCGCATGGCGACGGGCCAGGATTTTGCGCCAAAGCTCGAGGCGATCTTCCACCAGGGCGCGTGTACCGACACCACCGAGTGGAACGGTCTCTTGATGATGCGCACCAACTACGAGTTCTCCCGGCACCTGCTCCGGTATGCCACGGAGCGCCGTGTGCCCCTCGTCTACGCCTCCTCCGCGTCTGTGTACGGTGCCGGGAGGGACTTTCGCGTCAGCGAAGACGGCGAGCGGCCGATCAATGTCTACGCATTCTCAAAGCTGATGTTTGATCGTCACGTCCGCCAGGTCACGGCCTCCTTCCGCTCCCCCGTCGTGGGCCTGCGCTATTTCAATGTCTACGGCCCGGGCGAGGCCCACAAGGCCAGGATGGCCAGCGTCATCCATCATTTTCGCGAGCAGCTGAAGACCGGCGACGAGATTCGCCTGTTCAGGGGCAGTGATGGTTACGGGGACGGTGAGCAGTCCCGGGATTTCATCCACGTGGACGACGTCGTGGCGGTCAACCTCTGGGCCTGGCAGCAGGGGGCCAAGTCCGGAATCTTCAACCTGGGGACTGGCCAGGCCCGCAGCTTCAATGACCTTGCCCGGGCAGTGCTGCAGTGGCATGGCCGGGGTCGCATCGAGTACATCCCGTTTCCGGAGCACCTCAAGGGCAGCTACCAGAGTTATACCCAGGCGGATCTCACGGGGTTGCGGGCGGCCGGCCATAGCGCGCCATTCATCCCGATCGAAGAGGGCGTGCCGCGCTATCTCGACGCCCTCGGCTGAGGAATGCTGACCGGGTGACAGCCACACTCATCATCGGACCGGCCTGGGTTGGTGACATGGTCATGGCTCAGTCACTCTTCCGCCTGCTGCGCACGCAGGAGCCCGACATGGCGATCGACGTCGTCGGGCCACCCTGGTCCGTGCCCCTGGTCGGAAGAATGCCCGAGGTGCGCCGCGGGTTACCCCTCGCGGTTGCCCATGGTGAACTGGCTTTTACGGCACGGCGGACCCTGGGTCTGGCTCTGCGTGCCGCAAGTTACGACCGGGCCATCGTCCTGCCCCGGTCGTTCAAGTCGGCGCTGGTGCCCTGGTTCGCCCGCGTTCCTGTCCGCACGGGCTTTGCCGCCGAACTGCGCGGCCTCCTCCTCAACGATGTGCGCCCGCTTGACCGGCGCGTGCTCGACCAGACCGTGAAGCGCTTTCTGGCTCTCGGCCTGCCTGCCGGCGGATCCCTGCCGCTGCCGCTGCCGCCGGAACTGCGGGTGGATGCAGCCAATCGACAGGCACTGCTCGCCCGCTTTGGACTCGGCGCCCGGCCGGCAATCGCCCTGATGCCCGGCGCGGCTTACGGGCCTGCCAAGCAGTGGCCCATTGACAGCTTCACGGCGCTGGCCAGGCTCCTGGGAGACCAGGGCCTTGACGTCTGGGTGCTCGGTTCCGCCGACGAGCAGCCGTTGGGCGACCAGATCCGCACCGGCGCTGGCGCGCACGTCTTCAACCTGTGCGGCCAGACGAGCCTCGAAGACACCGTGGATCTTCTGTCGGCCACGCGTGCTGCCGTGACGAACGATTCCGGGCTGATGCATGTGGCCGCTGCTGCGGGCACCCACGTGGTCGCCCTCTATGGCAGCAGCTCCCCCCACTTCACGCCCCCGCTGACGGAGCGCAAGACGATTCACTATCTGGGGCTCGCATGCAGTCCCTGTTTCCAGCGGGAGTGCCCGCTCGGCCACCTGAACTGCCTGCGGCAGATCAGCCCGGAGAGTGTGGCAGCGGCCGTAGGAGCGCCGTCAGGCGCGATAGGTATTTTTCGCCCCAGAAGG
>JBBQJK010000060.1:0-9012 GCA_038325835.1 Gammaproteobacteria bacterium | reverse complement strand
GGGCCACCGGATTCCCGCCTGGTACGACAGCGAGGGGCGGCCTTACGTTGGTCGCAGCGAGGCCGAAGTTCGCACCGCCCACCGCCTCGGAGCCGACGTGGTCCTCACCCAGGACGAAGACGTGCTGGACACCTGGTTCTCATCGGCTCTGTGGCCCTTCTCAACGCTGGGCTGGCCTGAACAGACCGATGCGCTCAGGACGTTCTATCCCGGCAGTGTGCTGGTGACAGGCTTCGACATCATCTTTTTCTGGGTTGCCCGGATGATCATGCTGGGCCTCAAGTTTGCCGGTGACGTGCCCTTCCGGGAGGTCTACATCACGGGCCTCATCCGGGACGAGAACGGCGACAAGATGTCCAAGTCCAAGGGCAACATCCTCGACCCCCTGGATCTGATTGATGGCATTGACCTGGCGAGCCTGCTCAGCAAGCGGACGGCGGGACTGATGCAGCCGAAGCTCAAACCACAGATCGAAAAGGCCACGAAGAAACAGTTCCCGAACGGCATTCCGGACTACGGCACGGACGCGCTCCGCTTCACGTTTGCTGCCCTGGCCAGCACGGGGCGGGACATTCGCTTCGACATGAACCGGATCGAAGGCTACCGGAACTACTGCAACAAGATCTGGAACGCCGCACGCTTCGTCCTGCTCAACGTTGAGGGCCGTGAGCTCGCCAACGGCCCGGCTGCCGTCGCCCTGCTGAGCCTGCCTGATCGCTGGATCCTGTCCCGGCTCAGCAAGATGCTCGAGGCGGTCGGCGGACACTTTGAGACCTACCGCTTCGACCTGGCAGCCCGCGCGCTCTATGAGTTCATCTGGAACGAGTACTGCGACTGGTACCTGGAACTCACCAAGCCGATCCTGCAGGATCCGGCCACTCCGGCCAGCCAGCAGGCCGTGACTCGCCGCACGCTGGTGACCGTGCTGGAAGCCCTGTTACGTGCGAGTCACCCGTTCATGCCCTTCATCACGGAGGAGATCTGGCAGCGGGTCGCCCCGCTGGCTGGTGCCTGTGGTGAATCGATCATGCTGCAGAACTGGCCCGACCCCGCATTTTTTCCGGTGGACGATGAGGCCGAAGCCGAACTGGGCTGGATCCAGGGCTTTATCCTGGGAGTGCGGCAAATCCGGGGCGAAATGGACATTCCGCCCGGTAAGCGCATTCCCGTCCTGCTCCAGGATGCGACGCCGGATGACGTGCGGTTGCTGGCGATCCACGAGCGTTACCTCCGGGAGCTTGCGCGGATCGCGAGCATTGAGACCCTGCCAGCCACCCAACTGGCACCACCCAGCGCCACCGCACTGATTGGCAGCCTGAAGCTGCTCGTACCCATTGCGGGTCTGATCGACGTGGCTGCCGAACGCGCCCGCCTCACGAGAAATCGCGTCAAGGCGGCGGCAGACCTGGAACGGGTTGAGCACAAACTGTCCACCGAGAGCTTCACCAGTCACGCTCCCGAACCAGTCGTGGCCAAAGAGCGGGAGCGGCAGCAGGCGCTGCACCGGGACCTGGCGAAGCTGGATGCCCAGCTGGAGCAGCTGGCAGCGCTCTAGCGGCGCACCTCAGCGGAGCTCGGGCAGGGGCTCCCCGTCCGGAATGAACTTCAGGGCCAGGCCATTGTTGCAGTAGCGCAACCCGGTCGGCGCCGGACCGTCCTTGAACACATGACCCTGGTGGCCGCCGCAGCGCGCGCAGTGGTATTCGGTTCTCGGGCCAATCAGGTGAAAATCCCGCTTGGTACCAATCCCGGCCTCGCTGATGGGCTGAAAGAAGCTCGGCCATCCGGTTCCGCTATCGAACTTTCCCGGTGTCACAAACAGTGGCGAGTGACACGCAGCGCAGACAAATGTCCCGGCGCGCTTCTCCCCATTCAGGGGGCTGCTGAACGGCCGCTCGGTATTCTCCTCAAAGAGAACGCCGTACCGATCCGGGTCCAGCACTGCCCGATACTGTTCGGGTTCGGGCTTGTTCGCGTCGCGGGTCATGGTGCGCTCCGGGGTGAGATCGGGGTCCGCAAGTATGGCGCAACCGGCCCAAATCTGTGCCCCAGTTCGCGATCCCGCACACCGGGTTACGGCAAGATGCCGTGGTATCTTCAGACCGGAACACCCTGATTGGAACGCAGCATGGCGGCTAACGTCACAGCCCTGGCGGGGAAAGACGAACTGCTCCGCGCCCGGCAGCTGGCGGACCAGGTCGGAACCGAGATCGGCCAGGTCATTCTCGGCAAGCAGACTGAAATCCAGCTGGCCTTCACCTGCCTGCTCGCCGGCGGGCACCTCCTGATCGAGGACGTTCCGGGCGTGGGCAAGACGCTGCTCGCCCGGTCTCTGGCGGGTGTACTCGGGCTGTCCTTCAGGCGAATCCAGTTCACCAGCGATATGCTGCCGGCCGATATCGTCGGCATTTCAATTTTCGAACAGGCGACGGGCAGTTTCCGCTTCCATCCGGGGCCGGTCTTTGCCCACGTGGTGCTCGCGGACGAGATCAACCGCGCGACGCCCAAGGCCCAGAGTGCCCTACTCGAAGCGATGGAGGAGTACCAGGTTACCGTCGACGGGCACACGCATCCCCTCCCAGCGCCTTTCTTCGTCATCGCCACCCAGAACCCGCTGCACCAGACGGGAACCTTTCCGCTGCCAGAGTCCCAGCTCGACCGTTTTCTGATGCGCATTGGTCTCGGGTACCCGGGCGAGGCCCTTGAGCGCAAACTGCTGAGGGGTGAGGATCGCCGGCTGCTGCTTGGCGACCTGCGCACTGTGGTCGACGTTGCCGGGCTATCGATCCTTCGGGCGGCTGCACGGGAACTGTTTCTGTCCGATGCTCTGCTCGACTACGTGCAGGCACTCGTGCGCTTCACTCGCCAGTCGGGCCAGTTTGATCTGGGTCTGTCCCCGCGCGGGGCCCAGGACCTGATCAGTGCGGCGCGCTGCTGGGCCCTGATTCACGGACACCCCGGGGTGCATCCCGAGGACGTCAAGGCTGTATTTCCCTCCGTAGCCGGCCACCGATTGCGGCCCCGGCCGGGTGGCACCGCTGCCCTCCGCGACCCGGCACGGCTGGTGCTGGAGTCCGTGCCGATCCCCTGACGAGGGCAAGCTGTGACCCCGCCACTCTTGAAGAGCCAGCGCTGGCGCCCCCTGCAACGCTTCATCCAGAAATGGGCCAGACGTCGGCAGGGCTCTGACGGCGACGTCGTTGAGCTGCATGCGGGCCGCGTCTACATTCTGCCGACGCGAAGCGGGGTGGTTTTCGGCCTCGTGTTCTTCACGATGTTGCTTGGTGCGCTCAACTACAGCAACAACATGGGCTTCGCCCTCGCTTTTCTGCTTACCGCCATCGCCGTGGTCAGCATCCATCACTGTCAGCGGAATCTGGCCGGGCTCCGGCTCTCGGTCAGCGGTTGTGAGCCGGTTTTTGCCGGCCAGAACATGGAGTGCACCATCTACGTCACGAACCCTGGGCGGGTAGCCCGCTGGCAGATTGCGGCAGGGCCCTCGGCCGAGCGCACCCCGGCAGTTGATCTGCCGGGCGGAGGCTCTGCAGGGCTGACGCTGCGGCTGGCCACGGACCGCCGCGGGCGGCTGCGTTGTCCGGAACTCCGGGTCAGCACGCGTCACCCTCTGGGACTGTTTGAGTGCTGGGCATTGATCTATCCCCAGCGCGAACTCCTCGTTTACCCGACACCGGCCACCAGCGTCGCTGTGCACCGCCCGCCGGCAGATAACGATCTGGACAGCGCGGGCGAGGTGACGCGGGGCACCGAGGAGTTTGTCGGACTGCGGCCGCCCGCGCCCGGTGAATCCCTGGCCCGCATCGCCTGGAAGGCCTGGGCCCGCTCCGGCGTGCTGCTGGCCAAGGATTATCGGAGTGGGTCGGGTTCTGCCTGGCTCGACTGGAGTGCCCTCCCCGCAACCGATCCAGAGGAGCGCCTTTCCCTTCTCACGCAACTCGTCATCGACGCTGAAGCCGAGGGTCAGCCCTTCGGCTTGCGACTGCCGGGCATCGAGATGCCGCCGAAGTCGGGCAGGGAGCACTTTCACCGCTGCCTCGCGCTGCTGGCCACTTACGACGTGACACTGGCCATTCATGCGCACTGAGTCAGCCAGCGCCGCGGCATCCTGCCCGCAGGAGTCGACGCACAGCTGGGAAGCGCCAGGTGCCGCCAGCGCGGGTCCGCGTGGCAGTGCCACTAGCCTTGGCCAGCTCGCTTGGCTGACCTTACTGATCGCCGTTGCCGTGGGTCCCCATGCAGGGTCTATTCACCCCTGGGTCATTGCCGCTCTTGGGGCTTCACTGTGCTGGCGACTGGGTGCAGCCAGGCTGGGCTGGCAACTGCCGGGCAGGCTGCTCCGCGCCGGCCTGACGATCCTGTGCTCCATCGGCGTACTGTTCACCTACCGACGGATCTCCGGACTCGATGCAGGCTCCGCTCTGCTCATCGTCATGCTCGCACTGAAGCTGCTGGAAACACACTCCACGCGGGACCGCAGCATCGTGATCCTGATTGCCTGTTTCGTGCTGTTTGCGAGCTTCCTGCGCGAGCAGTCTGTGGCGTCCGTACCCCAGCTCGCAGCGGGCGTGGTAGTCGCCACCCTGGCACTCCTGCAGAGTGCGAGGCCCTCGGGCCTGCTGACGCCGCTGCGCGCACTCCAGATGTCGGGGCGCCTCCTGCTCCACGCACTACCCCTCGCACTCGCCTTGTTCCTGCTGTTTCCCCGGCTTCCAGGGCCGTTCTGGGCCCTTCCAGCGCCTGGCGGCTCGGGGCGCACGGGCCTATCAGACCAGATGAGTCCCGGGGACATCACCTCTCTCGCCCAGTCCGACGAGGTGGCGTTTCGGGTGCGCTTCAACGGGCCAGAACCCGTACCCGCAGAACTGTACTGGCGGGGACCCGTACTCGAGCGGTTTGACGGCCGGCGCTGGCGCACCCTTCCCGACTCGCTGCGCGACCAGTTGCCAATACTGCGCAACTACGCGCCAGCGCCGCGCCCGGGCCAGCGGGTCTTCAGCTATGAGATCACTCTGGAGCCCAACCAGCAGCGCTGGCTCCTCCCGCTCGAAACGCCCGTCAGCTGGAGTGCGCCGGACAGCCGCCTCGCCGGGACGCTCGAACTGCTGCGCAGCCGGCCACTGGATCGGCGCATCGCGTGGAGCGGGCAGTCTGTCGTCACGGGCCGCTTTCGGGATTCTGCGCAGCCGTCGCGACTCAACAGGGATCTCGCCACCAACACCAATCCGAGAGCGCGCGCCCTCGCGCTCGAACTGCGCGCCGCTGCGGGTTCTGACGAGGACTATCTGCAACGTCTCCTGCAGATGTTCAGGGACCAGCCGTTCTTTTACACACTGCAGCCGCCAGCCCTGGGTGAGCAACCGGTAGACGAGTTCCTCTTCGGCACACGTGCTGGCTTTTGTGAGCACTACGCCTCCGCCTTTGCAGTCCTGGCCCGGGCAGCAGGCCTCCCCGCCCGGGTCGTGGCGGGTTACCAAGGAGGGGAGCGGAATCCCGTTGCGGACTACTGGATCGTGCGTCAGTCCGATGCTCACGCGTGGACCGAGATCTGGCTGGCAGGGCAATGGGTACGGTATGACCCCACGGCCGCCGTAGCACCTGAACGGATAGAGAACGGCCTCGATGCCGCGCTGCCAGCTCTGGCCGGCAATAGCTTGCCCCTCCTCGGCACCGGAGCCTGGTTACAGAAACTGGCGTTGAACTGGGACGCGGTCAACGCCACTTGGGATCGATGGGTGCTGGCGTTTGGACCGGACCAGCAGTCTGCGCTGCTGGAAGGTCTTGGGCTGAAGTCGCCATCCCTGAGGGACATAGCCCTGGTCTGTGCGGCGACAGTCAGTGCTGTACTTCTGTTGTTTACCTGGCTGGGCATGCGCCCGACCACGGTCACACCGGATCCCGTCGAAGAAGCCTGGCAGCGCCTGTGCCGCAAGCTGGGGAAGAGAGTCCGGCCTCGTGCTCCGACAGAGAGTGCTGCCGACTACGCGACGGCGGTCGCCGCTCTTCGACCCGATCTGGGCCCCCAGGTCCAGGCCCTGGCCGCCACCTACCTGCGGCTCCGCTACGACGGTCCATCCCCACCCGCTGATGCCAAGTCTTTCGCGCGCCTCGTCAGGGAACTGCCCGTGCCGCTGGCACCCGCACGCGGGTCAGTAGCCAGAGCCCGGAAATGAAGAGGACAAGGATGGAAAGGATGCCAACCCGCTGACTGCCCGAGACGAGGGCTGCGGTGCCAGCCAGTACCGGACCGAGAATGGAGGAGAACTTTCCCAGCATGTTGTAGAAGCCGAAGTACTCGCCACTTCTCTCGGGGGGAATCAGGCGGGCATACAGCGACCGGCTGAGTGACTGGACGCCACCCTGGACGAGACCGATGGTGGCTGCGAGGGCATAGAACTCCAACGCCGTGGTGAGGAACACCGCCAGCAGCGTGGCGACGATGTAGACCCCCAGCGCCAGATAGATCGCCTGGCGCGCTCCAACGCGCTGACCCAGAGCGCCGAACCCGATCGCCGCCGGAAAGCCAATGAAGTTCGTCAGCAGAATGGCTCCGGTCACATCAGTGGCCGACAGGCCTTGGGCCAGGCCGTAGTCCACCGCCATCTTGATGATGGTGTACACACCGTCGATATACAGCCAGTACGCCAGCAGAAAACACAGCAGATTCCGGTCTCCGCGCATTGCCCGCAGGGTGGCACGAAGCTGACGCAGGCCGGCCCGGAAGGCACTGCCAGTGACAGGCGTTCCCGTCTCGCGGTCTTTCACCCACCACAGCAGCGGCAGCGAGAAAACCGCCCACCAGATTCCGACCAGAACAAAGGTCAGCTGGATAGCCGCGGTCTGGCTTGCCAGGCCGAAGCTGGCAGGATTGGCCAGCAGGACAACGCTGAGGGTAAACAGCAGCGCCCCACCCAGATACCCGAGGCCATAGCCAAAGGCAGACACCCGGTCAAAGGCGGCCGGCTCGGCCACGTCGATCAGCATCGCGTCGTAGAGGCTGTTGGCCGCAAAGAATCCGACCGAGGCCAGTGCGAACAGAAGCAGCGCCATCTGCCAGTTGCCTGCCCCCACTCCGGCAAGTAATGCGGTGGCCACAATCCCCAGTACGGTAAAGAGAGCCAGCCAGGGCTTTCGGCGCCGCACCTGATCGGTCATGGCCCCAAGCAGGGGTGCGAGCAGCACCACGAGCAGGCTGGCAAAACCGTTGGCAATGCCAAGCCGGAAGGTCGTGACCGCGCTCGGGGCGCCATCGTTCCAAAAGCCCGCCAGCATGACGGGCACGAAGGCAGTCAGAACCGCCAGCGCGAAGGCGGAGTTAGCCCAGTCGTAGAGCGCCCAGGCCAACACGGGCCGGCTATGCCACGCAGAAGGCACCACCGGGAATCAGCGCCGCCGACGGAAGCGATGCACGAGCACCACTGCGTCTTCAGTGCCGCCGCGCGCCCGGTAGTAGCCACGCCGGCGCCCGAGCAACTCGAACCCTGCGCGTTCGTAGACCGCCAGAGCACGGAGGTTGGACGGACGAACCTCCAAGTACATACCTTCTACACCGGCCTGCCTGGCAAGCTCCATCAGGTGTTCAAGCAACCGTCGGCCGTTACCCATCCGGCGGGCTGACTCGGAGAGAACGAGATTGAGGAGGTGCGCTTCACTGGCTGCCACCGACATGATGCCGTAGCCGATTACCTTGCCACTGTGTTCGAGAACGAGGCTCGTGTAGCCGGCGAGCAGACAATCGCGGAAGATGCCCGGGCTCCAGGGAAACTCGTAGGCCGCCTGCTCGATCGTGGCCGCCACCGTCACATCGGTCTGCCGCATCTCGCGGAGCGTGGCAGGAACCGCCTTGAGTTCAGCGCTCATCAATCGCGGCGCTGGCAGGCGCCGAACTGCGCAAGGGGGGAACGGTGGCCTTGGCCAGGCAGAGATCTTCCCAGGCCTTGCGCTTCTGGCCCGGGCTGCGCAAAAGGTAGGCCGGGTGGTAGGTGACCACGAGCGGTATTCCGGCCGGCCCGTAGCGATGAACACGACCGCGGAGCCCACTGAGGGGTGTGTCCTCCCGAAGCAGGTTCTGGGCCGCGATCCGCCCCACCGCCAGCAGCAGACCGGGCTGGACCAGGGCGATCTGTCGCTGAAGGTATCCTTCGCAACTTTCTGATTCTTCTGACTTTGGATCCCGGTTATCCGGAGGCCGGCACTTGAGGATATTGGCGATATAGACCTGTTGCCGGTCTAGGCCCGCCGCGCGCAACATCTCGTTCAGGAGCTGGCCGGCGCGTCCCACGAAAGGCTCACCCTGGCGGTCTTCCTCGGCGCCAGGCGCCTCCCCGATCACCAGCCAGCGGGCTCCTCGGTCGCCCACACCAAAGACCACCCGTGTGCGGGTCCGGTGGAGCACGCATTTTGTACAGGCCAGCGCCTCCCGCTCCAGCGCGCCCCAGTCGTCTGCTGCCAGCGAAGCCGCCGGGGGGGTGGCTGGCGCCGGTGCTGGCGCAGTCGTGAGCTCGATGCGTGGTGTCCAGACATCGATAGCCATCGCGTCCAGCGCCACCTTTTGCTGGGCACTCAGCTGTGGTCCTGCGCTGGCCATACTCAGGCAGAGTCCTCGGACGGGCGCGAGCGCCCGGCGGGTCGGCGGCGGCGACGCCAGAGCGTGGTGACGATACCGGACAGCGCGTACAGAAGCGCAATAATGAAGCACACACTGGGCGGATCGAGCGCAATCAGGACAAAGACCAAGGGGATCACGAAGACATAGGCGAAGGAGATCCGACCGCGCGGTGCGAGTTCCTTGAAGCTGTAGTAAGGAAAGCGCGAGACCATCAGCATCCCGGCTATCACGGTGAGGGCAGTACTCACGGCCAGCGCCGGCAGGCCGCTCAGCTCCAGATCCGTCGCGAGCCAGACCATGCTGGCGACCAGACCCGCGGCAGATGGACTGGGCAACCCCTCAAAGAAGCGCCGATCTGCAGTCCTTGCAGCAACATTGAAGCGCGCGAG
>JBBQJK010000059.1:0-9086 GCA_038325835.1 Gammaproteobacteria bacterium | reverse complement strand
GGCCGTGACCAGCCGGCGCCCGGCCTGGCCCGCGCCGTAGATGACCACCGGTTCGCCCCGCGCGGAGCGGCGGGCCAGTGCAGCGCGCATCAACAGCCGGCTCGCCGACAGGCCGAAAACAAGAAAGGCCCAGAACACGAGCCCGAGCGCCGCGCTGCTGGTCGGCGAGCGAGTCGTGTAGTAGTCCACCAGCCAGACGAGGACAGCGAGGATGCTCCCACCGCGCAGCGCGCCGAACAGCATCTCCTCGCCAATGAAACGGATGATGGCCCGGTAGAGTCCCTGGGACGCCAGCACGGGAATGCCCGCGATGATCACCAGGGCAAACAGTAACTGCAGCTGCGCCAGTGAGCGGAACGGCGCATCACCCAGCAGCACGAGACCGATGCCCAGCGCCGAGACCAGGATTATGGCGTCACTGCCGGCGAGAATCAGCTTCTTCGCGACCGGGGGGAGCCTCACCAGACGCGCTTTGACCGTGAGTGGCAGCATGTCCCTTCCTGCCCAAGAGGTAGCCGGAGTGTATCCTTAAATCAACTACTTCCGCGATCTATCCAGATTACGTCTCGCCTGATCTGAACACCACCACACAGGTTCGTCCCAGCAGCGCCAGATCCCCGCCGAAAGTGCGGCCACGCACGTAATCACTGTAGAGGCGAACCTTGCGGGGCAGGATCTCCTCGACGTAGTACCGCTCCGGGTCATCGGTGGCTGCCAGCAGGGAGCCCTCGTCGCGAAACTGAACGGCCGCCTCATCCGTAATCCCTGGCCGGACCGAGAGAATCAGAGCCCTCTCTGCCGGCGGATACATAGCCACGTATTTCGCCACCTCCGGCCGCGGACCAACGAGACTCATGTCACCTTTCAGCACATTGACCAGCTGGAGCAGTTCATCCAACTTCGTCGCCCGCAGCCACCCGCCAACCCGGGTAATGCGCCGATCTCCCGCGACGGTGATCAGCGGGCCAGGCGCCACCGCCTCAGCCCGCATGGTCCGAAATTTGAGCATCCGGAAGGGCCGGCCGAAACGCCCCACCCGCTCCTGCCGGAACACGGCGGGACCCGGGCTGTCCAGCCGGATCACCAGCCCCACGATCAGCAGCAGTGGCCACAGGACCAGCAGGGCCGTGGCACTCACCAGCAGATCGAAGCCGCGCTTGACCATCAGGCCAGATTGGCGAGCACGACGTCGCGCACCGTCTCGATGACCCGGCTGACATCGTCAGCGCTCAATCGGGTGTGGATCGGCAGGCTGACGGCTCGCTCGTAGGCTTGGAGCGCCTGGGGAAAATCTCCCGGACGGAAGCCGTAGCGGTCCCGCCAGTAGGGGTGCAGGTGCAGGGGAATGAAATGAACGCTCGTCCCGATGCCCCGTTCGGCCAGCAACTCAATGACACGGTCCCGGCCGATCCGCAGCGCCGGCAGATCCAGCTGCAACACATAGAGGTGCCAGGCGTGCAGCTCGTCGGGGTGGACCACCACGGGGGTCCGCAGGGGCAAATCGTCAAACCCGACGGTGTAGGCCGCGGCGATGGCGGCCCTTCGCTGCCGAAACTGCCCGGCCTTGCGCAACTGGTGCACGCCTATCGCAGCCGCCACATCGGGCATGTTGTACTTGAAGCCGGGAGCAACCACCTCGTAGTACCACGCGGGCGTTTTCGACTGGTAGCGGTCAAAGACATCCCGATTGATACCGTGCAAGCGCATGGTGCGGGCCCGGGTGAGGAGCTCCTTGTTCCGGGACACGATCATGCCCCCCTCGCCGGTTGCAATGGTCTTTGTCGCATAGAAGCTGAAGACGGTCGCAGCGGTAGGCAACGCGCCAATCATTGTGCCCTTCCACGTGGCCGGCAGCGCATGGGCGGCGTCTTCCACCACGTGAATGCCCGCGGTCGCCGCCAGCTTTCCCAGCTCGTCCATTTCGCAGGACTGTCCTGCGAAATGCACGGGGATGATGACCTTTACGGCGGACTCGCGCTTCAGCACCTCGGCTGCTGCAGCCGGGTCGAGGTTGAAAGTACGGGGATCGATATCGGCAAAAACAGGCTCGGCGCCGAGGTAGCGCACGACCTCGGCGGTGGCCGTAAACGTGTATGGAGTCGTCAACACCCGGTCGCCGGGTCCGATGCCCAAGGCCTCGAGTGCCAGGTGCAGGCCGGCAGTGGCCGAGTTCACGCTGACGGCCTCGACACCACCACCGATGAACTGAGCGAAGTCGCTCTCAAACTGGCGGGCCATTGGCCCGGTCGTGATCCAGCCGGATCTCAGGCAACGGACCACTTCGGCGATTTCTTCTTCACCGATGTCCGGGATCGCGAAGGGAATGAACGGCGGCTCGGACCTCATGGCGTCAAGACTGTTCGTTTCTGGAGCCAGCAGAGCTGATGGGTACGCAACCAGGGAACAAGATTGCACCATCCGTAAAGGGCTGGATGCAGCCTTGTTACCAGCCGGCTCAGTGGCGGCGCCAAGGTTACACGCCAGGACTGCATCGACGCCTCGGGAAACAGCTCACGAACGCGCCGCAGGGGCACTCCCCGGACATCCGCGTTGGAAGGGTTATTGACCGTAAAGTCGTACCACAGGATGCCGCCGCCGGGGCGGATCCACTGCCACATCTTTCTCGCCAGCATTGCCTGTACCTCGTTGTCCAGCACGGAACTGAAGACCAGAGACTGAAACACCACGTCAAGGGACCCCGGCGCCAGATTGAGATCCAGTGCATTGCCAGCCTTGATCCGAACCCCAGCAGGAAGATTGCGGGCCGCCTGAGCTACCCGCTCCGCTTGCAGTTCATTTCCTGACAGGTTTTCAGGGGCAAAGCCGAGGCGCAGCAACTGCTGAAGATTGCCCCCGGACCCGCAGCCAACTTCCAGTAGCGTCACTTGGGCTACTCCAGACGGAAATGCGTGCCGCGCCCAGTGACTCAGGGCACGCTCCAGTTCCTGGCGCGTCATCAGCACCCAGGGCGCTAATGGATCATAGGTTCGCGTACGACGGGCATACCGCTCATGTATCGCCCGGCTTTCCGCGGTGATCCTGTCCTCCATCATCGGGTCAGATCCGATAGCTTGGCACTTGGGGCGCCCCGACGGAGCGCCAAGTCCGCCAACGCACGCAGAAAGCCGAGTCCGTAAGAAAAATGATAGATCGCGAAAACGAAGGGCAGTACTGGCAGCAGCCTCCACTGCCCGAGTCGCCTGCAGGTTATGACTGAGGCAACAAGACCGATAGCCAGATAGGCCAGCACACAAAGTGCTAGCACCATCGCGGCGGTCGGGACCATCACGCTCGCCACGAGCAAGAGCAGACCAGCCGCCACCGTCAGGGCTGGGACTAAATGGCGCAAGGAACCCGGCAGCCGGTGTTTCCGGATGACGTGCACTTTCCAGTAGCCGTACTGAAAGTACTGGCGAAAAAGGCCAATCGCATTGTTCCTGGGCCGATACCAAGAACGGATGCGCGGGGTTTGCCAGATCGTTCCACCCTGGCGAATGAGCCGCAAGTTCAGCTCGTCGTCCTGATTTCGCACCAGCGCTTCATCGAAACCGCCAAGGTCTTCCAGCGTCTGTTTCCGCCAGCATCCATAGGGCACCGTGTCCACCGGTCCCTCGAAGCAGGCGTCGTGAAACCGGGCGCCACCGACGGCAAACGCGGAGCCGTATGCAGCGGCATTAGCGCGCTGAAAGAAGCCGTCGGCTCGGGTGAGAGCCGGTCCGCCCACGTTACCGGCCCCGGTTCGTTCCAGCTCTTCCAGGCAACGTCGCAGGTAGTCCGGCGCGTATTCGCTATGCACGTCCATTCGGGCCACGCACAAGCCCCGGGCGCGCCGGATGGCGAGGTTCAACCCGGCCGACACGGTAAGGCCCGGGTTGTCTATAAGCACCACGCGCGAGTCCTGGCGCGATAAATTCTCAAGGATTTCACGGGTTCCGTCGTTACTGCGGCCGTCTGCGATAAGAACTTCCATTCCGCCCGGAACAGCCTCCTGAGCGCGCACGTTAGCCATGAACGTATCGATCGCACCCCGCTCGTTGCGACAAGGCACGATGACGGATACGCCGGGGCGCAACGGGTTCGTCATGTGACATCTGCCCAGACCCGGAGGCGCTCCCGCGCGATGCTCTGGGCATCCAGGTCCGCCAGCACAAAGCGGCGTGCCGCGTCCCTGTCGCGTTCGAACGTGGCCGGGTCTCTGAACACGGTTGCGAGCCAGTCAGCCGCTCCCCGCCAGTCACCCTGGGCGACCACCATCCGGTGCTCCAGGGGCGCCAGCAAATCCTCGATACCCGGTGTTTTTGTGACGATGCAGAGGCAGCGGCATGCCATCGCTTCCTTTACGGCGTTCGGGAGCCGCTCCGCAGGTGACCGGGAAAGCAGCAGCAGGACGCTCCCCCCGCACAAGTGCCCATACACCTTCGAGTGCAATATACCGCCGGTAAACAGGACTCGATCCGTCAGACCACTATCCCTGACCAGCCTCTCGAGACGCCCACGGTCGGGACCTTCACCAATAATAGTGAGCCGCAACTGCGGACGATCGCCGGCAACGGCCGCAACAGCCCGGATCACGTCGTCAACGCCCTTGTTCTCTTCAAGCCGCGCAATGGTGACCAGTTGATTGGCATCCTTGTTGTCGCATCTCGCCGGTACCTGCCCAACCTCAATCCCGCGCAGACTCACATGGACTCGCGATGTATCGATACCCAGAGCGCCAATCGCCGGAAGGTTTGCACGGGCAATGGTCCAGAGGCTATCCGCGTCCCCGGCGACACTCGCGGACGGCGGGAAAGCGTAGACAAGGTCGTACGCATTCAGTGACATCGCCACGTGAACCTTTGGCAGCCACGTCTGGGCCATGTAGGCCAGAACGGACGGATAGTGCCCCCAGAACAGGTAAAGCACCTGGGGAGGACGCACCAGCATCTCGGCAAAGATGTCGAACATTCGGGGCGTCAATAACAGGCAGCGGGCCAGGAGTGCGGGTCGCGACCACCCGTGGCGAAACAGCCAGGCAAGAGTCCGCAGGGCCATCCAGGGGTGGCGAACGAGAAACGCACAGCCGCGGACAACGCTGTCCACGCTCCAGGACGTTAAATCCAGATCTTCGAGACGCCAGTCATGCAAAAGCCCGGCGCGCTGCGCATGTGCCGAGCGAAGGGTGCGAACCCGCAGCTTCGCCCCACCTGCTCGAAGCGCCCGTACTTCGACCCCGGCGAATGCCTCGGAAGGCCAGGGGAAGACCATGGTCAGGAGCATCACGTCCATCAGTTGCGTACCGCGACGAAATGGACCGAGGCCGTTCGGCGATCCTCTTCCGACCAGTGGCGATAGGGAGCAGCCAGTTCCCGGCTGGCCACCGTCGGCGCAAGATGGACCCGGGCTTCCCGAATCACCCGGAACCCGCTCGCCTCAAGCCACTGCCGGTGTTGAGTCGCGGACTGTCGGTTTAGCAGGTACGGCCGGGCGCCTTTCACCAGCCGCCACACTGTCGACGAGTACTGCAGATGACCGTCCCATCCCGGTGTCAGCCGATGGCTGCGCAGGTCGATGACATGCGACATCGCACCGCCAGGGACTACCCAGCGGGCCATGGCCTGGTACGCCGCCTCTGGCTCATTGACATGCTCCAGCACAGCCTGGGAATACAGCAGGTCAACCGGTTCGCCGATCGTGAGTGTCGTCGAATTCCACGGCACCCGATAAGTCACCGTCAGACTGGAAGGCTCGGCATGCAATGCCTTCTCGATCAGCCCCAGTCTGTCTGCCAACCCGCTCTCGTCCGTCGGAACATCCCCGAGAATACCTCGTGGAAAACGATAGTCCGGCAGCCGCGGAACGACGCCGGGAAACTCGTCGTCACCGGGGATTGGAACCTGGCGACGCAACAACTCGGCTAACTGTGCGAGCACGCCGATGTTCACCTCGGTATTTGCGTAGGGCACGACATCAAGGGCCTGCAAGCGATCTGCCCCACACAGCATGGCCGCCAGGCCGATCCCCAGCGAATCGCCCGGACCCAACTCTGCGATCGAGGCAAACCGACGTACAACTCCGGCATCACGCAAGGCCACGAGATGCCGCAGCCAGACGGAGTAGCAGTAGCGGGCGTTACTTGTCCCGCCCGTCACCCCCCGACGGGCGTCATAGGCGAAGGGAATCCATGTCGCAAGACCCTTGATCACGGGAAGCAGCTCCAAAGGTCTTGCCTCAGGAGGCCCAGAAAGAGCGTGGAGGTTCGGCCGCCGAGCGAAGGATTGCTACGGTCCGCTGGATCAACGTGGACAAATCGAGGTGGTTAAGAATGTCCCGCCGTAGCACTTCCCGACACGTCCCGCCGCTCGACACCAGCACATGGCGAAGGACCCGTGCAAGATCTACGGGGTTCCCTGCCTCCGCTAACCACGACGCGTCAGGTATTAGCAGAGCGTTATCGCCCACCCGCGTCGCGACTACGGGTGTTCCGCAGGCCAGCGCCTCCCCCACGACATTGGAACAGCCTTCCGACAATGATGGCAGGCACAGAAGGTCAATAGCGCTATAGAAGCCTGCCATGTTCTCGATCCGGCCTAACCAGAGGACCTGAGCCTCGAGGCCGAGCTCCCGGACCTGGTGCCGGAGGAAGGAGGTGTAGGTGGATGAGCCCTCGCCGGCAACGATGACGTGGAGTACTGGCGACTCCGCACTCAAGGTCTTCGTAGCCCTCAACAGAACTTCCATACCCTTGACAGGATCCAGTCGCCCTGCAACGCCAATCAGCCGCTCGGTCGGGGACATTCCCCAGGCGTTCCGCATCACGTCCCGCGCCCGCGGATCGAATCGAAACGCGTCGGGGTCGAGACCATTCGGCACCAGGTGCAGCCGCGCCGATGGCCACCCTAGCGCCCGACATTTCTCAATACCTGTTGTCGAGTTTGCGATCATAGCGATGGCGCGCTGCTTGAGCTGTTGCTCAGCAATGACGAGACCGCGGCCTAGCCAGTCATTGCTGTCGCGCCAGGCATCAGTGCCGCGTATACCCCAGACCACAGCGGGACTGTCGGAACCACCCCAGATTAGTGCCGCCAGTACGTTTGCTGTGGGCAGGAACGAATAGATCACATCCAACTCGCTCGCTCGGACTGCGCTCCGCAGACGCCCCAGAAACGCCGGCAGATCCCATCGGCCCCGCTTCCTGAGATCGACCAGCGGTATACCTGCAGCCTCGACCTCCACCTCCAGCGCAGTTCCCTCCCGGTAGAAGACGAGCACTTGCACATCGTGTCCGGCGCGACGCATACCCACGGCCAGGTTGACCAGTTGGCGCTCGGCGCCACCGAGCGTCAGGGCACGAATCAATAGCCCAATTCGCAGACAACTACCCGGCACTGGGCAGACCTGACTTTCGGTCCGTGACACGTCCCTGCGTCAGCGTGGCCAGGGCAATTGATAATATGACGCAAGCGGTCCAGACGAGCAGCAGCTGCTTTTGGGCCCCGACAACGCCTTGCAGCTCATTGCGGTGAATATAAAAAGCCCAGTACGCGATCGCGACAGCGGCATAAGTCTTTACGGCGGGATCGGCGGAGCGTAGCAGCCGCGACCAGAACGCCAGCCCGGCCAGAAAGACCAGGACAAAGGCCAACAGCAGTGGCCAGTCGCCGGCACTCCACATCTGCGCCCAGATATTGTTGGCAAGGCCATGGTCGACCAGAGGAAACAGTGCGGGTTGATAGAGACGATTAAACCGTACGGCCTCCTCCCCTAACGCCGGCGCAAAAAGGATCAAGTGATAAACAGCCGACTCGAGGTGGTCGGTACCGGTCCGGAAGTCGTTGCGAACGATCTCGTTAAGCACAGTCTGGGTGGTGAATGGCTCCGACGTCAGGATGCCATCGGCATACCACAATGGATTGGTTGTCCTTTCGATAATCTCACCCCAGTCGCCGGCGCGGAGGGGTTCCTTGAGGTTCTGGTAGGAGATAACGAGAAGCCCACCGGCGAGGATGACAACCCAGTAGCGCAGACGGAGCAACCCAAGACGAAACGGCGCTGGCCGTGAGAGCCACACCAGACCGATGGCGATGAAACTCGTGGCAAACGCGTAGCGAAATCCGATCCACATATCGAGAATCAACAGGAGCCAGCCAACCAGCCCCGCAAATCGTTGACGCCGAGCGAACGCCAGAACGGCACCGATCGTGGCTCCCATCTGCCAAAGCAGGTGACCCCGACCGACAACGTTAATGACTTCACTCTTTTCGGCAGTGAATGCAACTCCCCCAGACTCGATGCCAGTAAGGGCAACGCCGAAAAGACCGAGACCCAAGGCAACCCATGTAGCTAATCGGGAGTCCTCCAGCACCCAGGAGGGTGCTGTCCTGCCGCGGTCCCAACGCTCCCATAACATTCCACCCACGATGATGAGCAAGGTCACGGCACTCATGATGCCGATCGCCTCGGATTCCAGTGCCACGGGCAACTTGATGGGCGTACGCGGGCTTATCGGGGTCAGCGTATAACCAGACAATCCCGGGAGAAAGTAGATGACAGCGGCGAAGAACGCCACGGTGAAGGCGTCCAGCCGCCGCCTGGCACCAACGAAGTAGCCCGCACCAGCCAGCACAATGGTGATAAACAGCCACTGCATGTCGCTAACTCATGCCGGCCGCACTTCGGCCCGACGAAAGAGATCCATCGGCGTGATATCGATCGCCAGACGTGACCTGATGACGAACACGCCGGCGATGTTCCACCCCGCATGTGCGACTAATGCCGACGCAGCAGCGCCGAACAGGCCGTAGGTCGGAATCCAGATGAGGTTCAGCACGGCATTGGCGGCCAACCCAGCAAACAGCAAGCGAACCAGAAGGCGCTCCTGCCCGGTCATGGAGAGAACCACGCCCGTCGGCCCCGTGAGTACATTGAGAAGTTGCGACAAGACGAGTATCCGCAAGGCAGGAGCAGCCTCACGAAACTCAGCACCGAACATTCCCATGATGGGCTCGGCGGCGAGCAGCAGCAGGACGCTAGCAGGAACTGCCGCCAGAATAGCAAGGGCATTCAGCGTACGCACGACGCCACGCAGTTCAGAAGTCCCCTTGGAA
>JBBQJK010000058.1:0-9357 GCA_038325835.1 Gammaproteobacteria bacterium | reverse complement strand
CCAGCGGCCATCGGCGTAGCCCTTGCGAATCTGCATACGATCTTCCAGAGGTTCCAGAGGTACCGGGTTTGGCATCTGGCAACTTGGCGGCCAAGTTGCCAGATGCCAAACCCCGTACCTATCAGAAAGCAGCTACCGACTGCCCAACAGCAAGGCCGGAACCGACTTTCACCGGAATTCCATCACGACCGCGATAAGCCTCTTCGACTACCTGCCAGTCGATCCGGGCAGGACGCTCACGGGTTAGCAGGACGTACTGCTCGGTAAGCGCTGTCATCTCCCGCTCCCGCGTGGAGCGATCGTCCTCCAGAGGGGGATGGACTTCCAGGTAGAGGTCATTGCCGGACCAGCCAAACTTGTAGGGCTGGTTCATGATGGTCACCGGCGTCTTGACGGGGATCTGGGGAAACAACTTCTCGATATCTTCGGGGTACATGCGGATACACCCGTGGGTCACCTGCATGCCAACGCCGACAGGCTTGTTGGTCCCGTGAATCAGGTACCCGATGGCGCTGAGACGCAGTGCATACTGACCGAGCGGATTATCCGGACCAGCCGGGACCACTTCAGGCAGAGAACCGCGACCGTCTTCCAGATGTTCCTTGCGGATCGACTCGGGCGGGTACCAGGCCGGGTCCTTCTGCCTGGCAGTAACGCTCCAGCGACCGATCGGGGTCGCCCAATCCATCCGACCGATACTGATCGGGTAGGTCGAAACCATGGACTGGCCAGCGCGCTTGAAGTAGTGATAGAGGCGGTACTCCGCGATATTCACGACGATGCCATCCCGGGTGGTTCCCGGCAGCACAAAACTCGTCGGCAAGACAATCGGGGTCCCATCCCCTGGCAGCCACACATCCACCTTGGGATTCGCCCACACAATCTCTTCGTACCCGAGCCCGTGGATCCGGGCAATATCGGTCAGTGTCTCAGCGTGGCTGGCCGGTACCGTGGTAGCTGCGCCGACCAGCTGCACGCCAGGCAACAGGGGAAAGGTGTCTGCGCTGGCCCGTGCGCTGCCAGGCAAGAGGATGCCCAAGGACAGGAACAGCGCTCCCAGGGTACCTGGCCATAACTCGGGGGGCAGTCGCCGCATCACTTCGCTCCGATGAACGGGATAATGATCCCGCAAGTTACTACCGTAATAAACAAAATCCCCAGCATATTGAGAAAAAAACCTGCCTTGGCCATCTGGCTTGCTGTGACGCGGCCAGTGCCATAGGCGATCGCGTTCGGCGGCGTGGCCACTGGCAGCATGAAACCGCAGCTCGCGGCAAAGCAGGCAGCCAGTACGATCGGGACGGGCGCAAGACCCGCCCCGACTGCCAGGGACGCCAGGACGGGCACCACGGTGGTGGCCGTGGCCACGTTGCTGGCGATTTCCGAGAGATAGACGACGGTCGCTGCGACCCCGGCGATAAGTAACCACGTGGGGAGGCGCTCAAGGCCCTGGCCCTGAGCGGCCACGTACTCAGCAAGCCCTGTCTGTTCAAAGCTGGCCGCCAGACTCAGGCCGCCACCAAACAGGAGCAGCAGCCCCCAGGGGACACGAGAAGCCGTGGGCCAGTCCATCAGGTACCGGGAATCATCAGAGCCGCGGGTGCCAGCGGGCAGAACGAACAGCAGAATCGCGGCGCTGATCGCAATGCCGGCGTCTGTCAGCCCGGATAAGGGACTCATTCCGGCAACGGTCACTTCAGTCAGCGGGGCACGAAAAATCCAGGCGAACGCCGTGAGGAGAAAGACGCCAGCCGTCAGGCGCTCAGGGCGGGTTACTGGCCCCATCTGACTCGTCAGCCCCTGGAGGACCTGCCGGGTGCCCGGCAGCGGCTCGCGACCCAGCCGAAAGACGACGCGCGTCAGCAGCCACCAGGCTCCGAGAAGGAGAAGAACGACGAGAGGCATTGCCACGATCATCCAGTCGAGAAACGTAATCTCCTGCTGCAACTGGCCGTTGATGAATGACGCGACAAAAACATTTGGCGCCGTGCCGATCATGGTGCCCATGCCACCGATCGACGCGGCGTACGCGACACCGAGCATCAGTGCCGTGCCAATCTTCTGCGTGCGTGGATCGGCAGGACTGGCCTCCTCCAGAGTGTCGATCACACTGACGGCAACCGGCAACATCATCAGGGTCGTGGCGGTATTGGTCACCCACAGACTGAGAAATGCCGTAATACCCATGAAGGCGCCGACGATGTGCGCCGGACGCGAACCGACGAAGGGCAGCACAGTCAGAGCGACGCGTCGATGCAGGCCCCAGCGCTCCAGCGCAAGCGCCACAATGAAGCCGCCAAAAAACAGAAAGATCAGTGGGTCGCCATAGGCTCCGGCTGCCTCGCCCACTGTCGCTGTGCCCAACAGCGGAAAGAGGGCCAGTGGCAGCAAGGCGGTGACATAGACCGGGATGACATCCGTGATCCACCAGAGCGCCATCCAGGCGGTAACTGCCGCTGCCCCGTGAGCGCCGGGCCCCAGGGTGCGCTGAACGCCTTGGGGCGAGAGATACTCGGACGGCAACTGGAAGTACACGACGACGGCAAGGAGGGGCCCTGCCAGGATCGCCAGCCACCGATACCTCATTTCAAGCATGGGGGGAACCCTGCTGCGAGGGTCAGTAGCGGACCAGCGCGGAGCCCCACGTGAGGCCTCCACCGAAGGCTTCAAGCAACAACAGATCGCCCCGCTTCACCCGCCCGTCACGTACCGCAACATCGAGTGCGATCGGGACTGATGCAGCGGACGTGTTGCCGTGGTCAGGCAGCGTCAGCACGACCTTTTCCATGGGCATGTCGAGACGCCTGGCAGTAGCCTGAATGATGCGGATGTTGGCCTGGTGGGGAATCAGCCAGTCGATGGCGCTGCGCTCAAGATGATTGGCGCTCAGGGCCTGGTCGACAATGCCCTCCAGCGTCTTGACCGCGACCTTGAAGACTTCGTTGCCCTTCATCTGCATGAAGGGCCGCTCTGTGTCTTCGGGCTTCTGCGGCCGCGACGTGCCGTAGGGGTGGTAGAGCAGATCCCCGTAGTGACCGTCGGCGCCCAGGTGGCAGGAGAGCAGACCCGGTTCGTCCGACGGTTTGAGCACCACGGCCCCGGCGCCGTCACCGAACAGCACGCAGGTAGCGCGATCGCTCCAGTCAACAATCCGGGAGAGGGTCTCAGCACCAATCACCAGCGCACACTTTGCCGCACCACTGACCACGAATCGGTCAGCCATGGTCAGCGCGTAGATGAAGCCGCTGCACGCCGCCTCGAGGCTGAAGGCCGGACAGCCGCGAATACCGAGCCTCCGTTGGACGAGACAGCCAACATTCGGAAAGACCAGATCGGGGGTCGTGGTGCCCACCACCAGGAAATCAATGTCATCAGCGGTAACGCCCGCAGCATCCATCGCCTGGCGAGCCGCCTGTTCAGCGAGGTCGCTGGTGGCCTGGTTATCGGCCGCTATGTGCCGACGTTCAATCCCGGTTCGGGTCCGTATCCACTCCTCTGTGGTATCCACCATCGACTCCAGGTCGCGGTTCGAAAGAACACGCTCGGGCAAATAGCGTCCGGTGCCGGCAATCCGTGAGTAGATCATTCCACCTGCTCACTCATGAGTTCCCTGATCTGATCGGGAACACGCTTCGCGGCTTCGAGTTCCGCTACCGAAATCGCCTGCTGAAAGGCCAGCGCATCGGCACCACCGTGACTCTTGATAACGATGCCGTTAAGGCCGACCAGGCTCGCGCCATTGTAGCGTCGTGGATCGAGACGTCGGCCGAGGGACCTCAGCACCGGCCATGCCACCACGCCGGCCAGTCGCCCATAGATGCTGCCGCCGAACTCCGCCGCAAGAAAGTGCCTGATCAGCTTGGCGGTCCCCTCCATCGACTTCAGGGCAACGTTGCCGCTGAATCCATCGCAGACAACCACATCAGCGCGGTCATCCTGAATGGCGTCCGCCTCGACAAATCCAATGTAGTTAAGGTGGCTCGCGCCCAGGCGTACGGCAGCCTGCTTGACGGTGTCATTACCCTTGATGTCCTCCTCACCGATGTTTAGGAGGCCAATCCGCGGGCGTTCAATACCCTCCGTAACCCGGGCTACTACCGAGCCCATGATGGCGAACTGACAGAGCTGCTCGACCGTGCAGTCTGCGTTGGCACCCAGGTCCAGCATGTAGATAGCGCCATGCCGGGTCGGTAGCCGGGCCATGATGGCGGGACGTTCAATACCGGGCAGCATCTTGAGGACGAAGTGCCCGGTCGCCATCAGAGCGCCCGTGTTCCCGGCGCTGACGCAGGCGTGAGCAGCACCTTCCCTCACCAGGTCGATAGCCACCCGCATGGATGAGTCTTTCTTTTTACGCAGGGCGTCGGCCGGGGACTCATCCATCAGTACAATCTGGCGAGCATCGCGAATCTCGACTGTCGGAGGGATACCACCAGCAGCCATGGCGAGCTCCTCCAGAACCTCGCGCTGACCAACCAGGAGGATGCGCACGCCAGGATGGTCACGCGCAAACGCGATGGATGCGGGGACGCACACCTTTGCTCCGGCATCCCCGCTCATGGCATCAACGGCAATCGTAACGGCCTCTGCCATCAGTGGCCCCTTGAGCGTGATGTCGTTGATCCGTCAACCCCGGACACCAGACTTACGGGCCCGGGAGAGCATGGACTCCCGCCCGGTGACCGGGCGGCGGAAGCGCCTACTCGGCGTCGCCGTCGTCGCGGGTCTCCAGGACTTTCTTGCCACGATAATAGCCATCGGCGCTGATGTGATGCCGCCGATGAGTCTCGCCGCTCGTCGGCTCGACAGAAATTGGCGGGCTCTTCAGCCGGTCGTGGGATTGACGCATGCCCTTGCGCGAAGGGGTCACACGACTCTTTTGTACTGCCATTGCAGATCTCCTGGTAAATCACTCATCACCCTGCCGGTCACCGCGACCAAGCAGGTCGGCGAGCCCGGCCAGTGGCCGATGTATCTCGCCTGAAATCATTCTCGCGTCACGGCTGCAGGGCGTCTCGTCCGAGTGCTTGGGAGCCAACGGCAGCCAAGCCAGGACCTCGTCTTCAACCACTTGGGCCGGCGCAAGCTCGCCATCTTCGAGCAGCACCGCATCAAATGGATCGGCCAGCTCCGCTGCCTTCTCTTCGCTACGGACCATGGTCAGCAGGACATCTATTGCCACCGGCAGAACCAACGCCTGAAGACAGCGCTGACAGGCCAGCTGAACCGCCCCAGCCACCCTCAGGTGAAGTTGCGAATGTCCTTCCGATCCCGACTGGAAAGTGAAGCTGGCCCGCAGGCTCGTCGCGTGACCTGCCGAAGGAGAAAGAGCCGCCAGGCGTGGGAGGGATGACACCGGAAAGCCCAGATCCAGAGTCGACCCACCGGCCACCAGATCCTTAAGTTCAGCCGAGCCGATGCGCTCCACCTCCATCGCGGTACGCATGATAGGTACCCTGCGGGAGTGTGTCAAAATTCAGTCACTGCACCTTTCGGAGCCTGTCGGCCTTGATTCCGCCCCCGCACGTCCTGCTGGCCTCCCAGTCCCCCTATCGGCGGGAACTTCTGAGCCGCCTGCTGGCGGACTTTGAGACCTTTGCACCCCGCGCGGATGAGTCGCGACAGCCGGGGGAACCGCCCAGGGCACTGGCGCTGCGTCTGGCCCGGCTGAAAGCGTCTGCCGGAAAGACTCACCGTCCGCGGGCCCTGATCATCGGCAGCGACCAGGTGGCGGCCCTGGGCGATGAAACCCTGGGAAAGCCTGGCACTGCGGAGCGCGCCGTAGAACAGTTACTCCGCTGCTCGGGGCAACTGGTGGAGTTCCATACTGCAGTTTGGGTCGAGGGGCCCGGCGCCACGGCCGGAGTCAGCCATGTCGACACGACCCGAGTGCGCTTCCGGCCCCTCACCCGGCCAGAGGCGGAGAGTTATGTCGCAGCGGACCAGCCCCTGGACTGCGCCGGCAGCTTCAAGGCCGAACGTCGTGGAGTCCTGCTCCTCGAGAGTATCGATAGTCAGGACCCCACGGCGATCCAGGGACTACCGCTCATCTGGCTGGGGCGGAATCTGCTGAGACTTGGCGTGCCGCTGCTCTAGGGTCTGCAGGACGGGCTGGTTCAGCCAGAGCGCGGGGTCGCGGGGACTGTCCTGCGCAAGCGCTCCAGCGGGGCTGTCAGGTCCTCACCGAGCGGTGCCTCTACCGTGATTTTGTCCCCGCTGGCCGGATGCGCAAAAATGAGCCTTCTGGCATGGAGGAACAGGCGCTTGAGCCCCTGCCCCGCCACGATGGGATCCGCGGCCGGTCCATAGCGCTCGTCACCGGCAACCGGATGACCGATCGACGCGGCATGGACCCGGATCTGGTGGGTGCGCCCGGTGACCAGCTGCACTTCAGCAAGCACCGCCTCTGGAAACCGCTCCAAAGGCACGAAGTGGGTGACCGACTCCTTGCCGGCAGCATCAATGCGGACGTGCCGCTCTCCACCACGGCGCTCAGCAGTCAGCAATGGTGCGTCGACCGTGCGTTCTCGCCCGTGCCAGTTGCCGATAAGCAGTGCGTGGTAGCGCTTATCGATGCGCCCGTCACGAAACTGGCTATGGAGTGCCCGGAGAGCGGCTGGCCGCTTCGCAATCAGCAGGCAGCCACTCGTATCCCGATCCAGGCGATGCACCAGTTCCAGATTGCTGTGGGGACCGCGGGTCGCCCGGAGCAGCTCAATGGCGCCCAGGCTGATGCCGCTCCCGCCATGAACTGCCAGCCCGGACGGCTTGTTGAGGACCAGCAGATCCGTGTCCTCGTGGAGAACCAGCGCTTCGATCCAGTCGGTATGCAATCGGCTTGGCGGCGGCGCGTTCGTGGCCTCCGGCTGCCGCACTGGCGGCACCCGGACCTCGTCCCCGGAAACCAGTCGGTAGCTCGCCTGGACGCGCTTGCTGTTGACCCGCACCTGCCCACTGCGAATGAGCCGATAAACGTGAGCCCGTGGAACCCCCTTGAGTTGGGTGAGCAGGAAGTTGTCGAGTCGGCGACCGGCTTCGTCCGCGCCCGTGGTCACACGGACGACTTTCGGGGCGGCAGCGTTCGCCGGATTTCCTGTCGCTGCCAAGGGCTTAGGCCTCTATCTGCATTGCTGGTAAGGGTTACCGCTGTTATAGTAACCAACTGCTAGGCCAAGCGTCGTCGGCTGTCAATCCCCCCGCGGTTTTCCAGCCCCCGACTGGCCCATGCAGTCTCCATCGACCCACCGCTTGGCGGGTCGCAAGGCAAATCCCGCCCCTGGCGGGCAAGAGCGGGCCTCCTGCTGGTGTGGTTGACTTGGTTTGAACCAAGAGGGCCAGGCCAGGGTCGGTCAGGCGAGAATTCCGAGGATCTGACGAGTGGCTGGCTGCAAGGCACTAATAACTCACCGCAGACTCGAATCCGGGCACGGGAAGGTCGGACAATCGTTCGCGTTCAACCCTGCCCGAAATCCTGACCGACAACCTGACCGGCACCACCCGGGAAGCCCATTTTTTATTGATACAGGTTCGCACCCAAGTACAGACCCGGCTGCAGGCTTACGTCCTGTCGCCAGTCTTGTCACCTGTCATTTTTCGCATGCAGGGTCCTATGAAGAGAATGCTCGTCAATGCAACTCAGGAAGAAGAGTTGCGCGTGGCTATGGTCGATGGCCAGCGGCTTTTCGATCTTGATATCGAGAGCCAGTCAAGGGAACAGAAGAAAGCCAATATCTACAAAGGCCGGATTACGCGGATCGAGCCCAGCCTCGACGCTGCTTTCATCGAGTACGGTGCAGACCGCCACGGCTTCCTTCCTTTAAAGGAAGTCTCCCCCGAGTATTTCGTCAACGAGCCAGGCCCTGACGGCCGGATCAACATCCGTGAAGTCATCCGTGAAGGCCAGGACATCGTTGTTCAGGTTGAAAAGGAAGAGCGCGGTACCAAAGGTGCTGCCCTCACCACGTTTATCAGCCTGGCAGGGCGCTTCATCGTCCTGATGCCGAATAACCCCAGGTCAGGGGGCGTCTCGCGGCGCATCAGCGATGCTGATCGGGATGAGATGCGGGAGGCGCTGAACGACGTCGCTGTGCCGGAAGGCATGGGCGTCATCGTACGGACCGCCGGTGTAGGCCGCTCCCCGGAGGAACTCAAGTGGGACATGGACTATCTCCTGGGTATCTGGGAAGCCATAAAGAAGGCAGCCGTGAGCCGTCCGGCGCCCTTCCTGATCTTCCAGGACAGCAACGCCATCATCCGCGCCCTCAGGGACCACCTGGCCAATGACGTGGGTGAAATCCTGATTGACGACGAGGCGGCCTACGAAGAGGCGCGGCAGTTTGTCGAGCGGGCCATGCCACAGAACCTGCGCAAGCTGCGGCAGTACTCGGACCCGGTACCCCTCTTTACCCGCTACCAGATCGAAAGCCAGATCGAGTCAGCGTTCTGCCACACCGTTGAACTGCCCTCCGGCGGCAGCATAGTGATCGACCACACCGAAGCGCTGGTGTCGATCGACATCAACTCGGCCCGCGCAACCAAGGGCAGCGACATCGAGGCGACAGCTTTCGCGACCAATATGGAAGCGGCAGAGGAAATTGCCCGGCAGCTCCGCCTGCGCGATCTGGGCGGTCTCATCGTGATCGACTTCATTGATATGGGGCCGCAGCGCAATCAACGTGATGTTGAGAATCGCCTTCGGGATGCTGTCCACATGGACAGGGCCCGCGTTCAGATTGGCAAGATCTCGCGCTTCGGACTACTTGAGATGTCCCGGCAACGGCTCCGGCCATCCCTCGGCGAATCCGCACACCAGACCTGCCCGCGCTGCAGTGGCATGGGCAATATTCGCAGCGTCGAGTCCCTGGCGCTGGCGGTGTTGCGACTGATCGGTGAGGAAACTCGCAAGGACCGCACATCCAAGGTGATCGCGCAATTGCCTGTCGATGTGGCCAACTATCTGCTGAATGAAAAGCGGGAATGGATCCGGACTATCGAAGCTCGCGACAACCTGCAGATTGTGCTGGTCGCGAATCCGGAACTGCAGACGCCCAACTACACCCTGCGGCGGGTCCGGGACGATCAGACCACCCTCCCGGAAAATGCGGTGGCCAGTTATCAGCTGGCGATTCCCGCTGAAGACAGGTCCATCGAGAGCGACGACGTCGGGCCCCAGAAGCCCAAGATTCAGGCGCCCGCTGTGGCCAGCATCCTGCCATCGACGCCGGCTCCAACCCCAGTACCAGTCGCCGTGGCGCCAGCCCCGGCCGTGCCCGTGCCGGGCCTGATCACGCGGCTAAAATTGTGGGGATTTGGCTCAGGGGCGCCAGCTGCACCAGCGCCGGCGCCCGAGGCAGCGCC
>JBBQJK010000057.1:0-9360 GCA_038325835.1 Gammaproteobacteria bacterium | reverse complement strand
GCCCCTGCAGCGGCAACGGGAGGAGATCCAGCGTAAACGGCGGCACGGCATGGGCTTCCTCGGTCTGGGCTCCGCGCTCACGATGCTCCGGTTGCGCTATGGCTCCAGGGAGTCCGTGAAGTTCACGGAAGACGTTTCCCGGGAGATGGCACTGGCGGGTTGGGAGACAGCTCTGGATCTGGCCCGGGAAAAAGGCCCCGCTCCTATTCTCCTGGAGGACTTTACGGTCACCGGTGAGATGTTGCGCAAGCGCCCGGAGATGACCCGGGACGGATGGAAGGTCGGAGACGTGATTCCAGGCCGGGTCCTGCACGCGCGCTACAGCCGCTATATGCAGCGCGTCGCGGAGGTGGCCCCTGAGCTGGTAAAGGATCTGGAGCGGGTCGGTGCCCGTTTCACCCACCACAGCTCCATCGCCCCGACCGGGACCATTTCGTTATCGCTGGCTAACAATGCCAGTAATGGCATTGAACCCAGCTTTGCCCATCAGTACTCCCGCAACGTGATTCGGGAAGGCAAGAAGTCCAAGGAGAAGGTCGACGTCCTGTCCTTCGAGTTGCTGGCCTACCGTCAGCTGGTGAATTTGGCGGCGATGCCGGGTGGTACCAGGCCTGATGAACAACTGCCTGACTATTTCGTCACGGCAGACGACATCAAGCCGAAGGAGCATGTGGATATCCAGGCTGCTGCCCAGCGCTGGGTGGATTCTTCGATCTCCAAGACGGCCAACGTGCCGACGGACTTCAACTATGAGGAGTTCAAGGACATTTACATGTACGCCTACGAAATGGGGCTGAAGGGCTGCACCACCTTCCGCTTCAACCCCGAGGCCTTTCAGGGCGTGCTTGTGAAGGAGAAGGACCTGCAGAACACCAAGTACACGTTTGTGCTTGATGACAGTTCGGAGGTCACGGTGCGAGGCGACGAAGAGATCGAGTACGACGGCGAAATGCACACCGCCGCCAATCTTTTCGACGCCCTGAAGGAAGGCTACTACGGCAAGTTCTAACGCCGTAGACAGTGAGAGAAACAGGAAACCCCGCTATGGCAAAGATCAGGATAGACAAGAAAATCGTTGGCTACCGCGTGGAATCCGCCGACGACAAGGCGGCCGCGAAAAAGACCGGCCAGAAGCCCGGCCAGAAAGCTGACCAGAAAGCTGAAGATAGCCAGTCCAGCCGGCGGCTGTCAGTTGAGGGCAACGTGGTCCGGATGCACGAGAAGCTCGAGCGTCCGGAAATGCTCCAGGGCTCAACCTACAAGGTCAAGACGCCTGTCTCTGATCATGCGATGTACGTCACCATCAACGACGTCATCCTCAATCCGGGTACAGAGCATGAGCAGCGTCGCCCCTTCGAGATTTTCATCAACTCGAAGAACCTGGACCACTATCAGTGGATCGTGGCCCTCACGCGGCTGATGTCTGCGGTGTTCCGCAAGGGCGGCGACGTAGCCTTCATGGTTGACGAACTCAAGGCCGTGTTCGATCCCCGGGGCGGCTACTGGCAGCCCGGCGGCAAGTTCATGCCATCAATCATTGCGGAACTGGGGCATATCGTTGAGAAGCACCTGCGCTTCATCGGGTTGCTCCCGCCCGATTCGATGGACGAGCACAAACGTAAGCTCGTCGAGCAGAAGCGCCGGGAGTTTGAGGACCAGAAGCGGCAACAGGACGCCTTCGCGCGCAGCGAGTACCCGGCCGGCGCCCAGATGTGCAGTGGGTGCAGCGCCGCGGCAGTGGTCTTCCTGGATGGCTGCATGACCTGTCTGGCCTGTGGCGACTCTAAATGCGGCTAGGCCCGCCGCATTTGGCCTGACGGTCTGACCAGCACCGTACGCCAGTGACCCTCGCCCAATGAGCCGGAGCGTTCCTGACTTCAGTCGCGTTGGGGTACTCGTTGCCGGCGATGTCATGCTGGACGAGTACTGGTTCGGCCCGACTTCCCGGATTTCCCCTGAGGCTCCCGTGCCTGTGGTCCGGGTCACGGGCTCCGAAGCGCGGGCCGGTGGTGCCGCCAATGTGGCCGTCAATCTGACAAGCCTGGGGGCGCGGACGTCACTGACCGGGATCGTGGGCCGCGACGCCAACGCCGCCACCCTAGGCGAGTTGCTCCGTAAACAGGGCGTGACGGTGGATTTCGTCGCGTCCGCAGGGCGCCCGACCATCACCAAACTGCGCGTCCTGAGCCGCAATCAGCAGCTCATTCGCCTCGACACGGAAGAGCCCTTTACCGCGGACGATGCCCTGCCTCTTACGGGCGCCCTGGAACGTCTGTTGCCTCCCGCTTCTGTCTGCGTCCTCTCGGATTACGGCAAGGGTACGCTGAGCCAGGTCTCTGCACTGATAGGCATCTGCCGGCGGCGCGGCATCCCTGTGCTCGTTGATCCCAAGGGCACTGACTTCGCCAGGTATCGCGGGGCAACGGTACTGACGCCGAATCTGGCCGAGTTCGAAGCCGTGGTCGGCAAGGTGGGGAATACCGGCGAGATTGCCGAGCAGGGCGAGGCCCTGCGGAAAGCCCTCGACTTGCAGGCGCTGGTGATCACCCTCGGCGAACGCGGTATGGCGGTGATCCCCGCCGACGGCGAGCCGGTGTTCCTGCCGGCCCGTGCTCGCCAGGTGTTCGACGTCACCGGCGCCGGGGATACGGTGATCGCGACACTGGCGGCGGGCCTTGGTGCCGGCCTGACCCTCCAGGACGCCGCGGGGCTGGCTAACCTGGCGGCCGGCCTGGTCGTCGGCAAGATCGGCGTGGCCACCGTGACCCCCTCAGAACTGCGCCTGGCGCTGCATGAGCATGGCCAGGGGGGGCGCGGTCTGCTCCGGCGCTCCGAAGCCCGGCAGATCGCGGCGGAGGCGCGGGGGCGGGGTGAGCGCCTCGTCATGACCAACGGCTGTTTCGACATCCTGCACGCGGGCCACGTGGCCTACCTCGAAGAGGCCAAGCAGCGGGGTGACCGACTCCTCGTGGCCGTCAATGACGATGCCTCGGTGGCGCGGTTGAAGGGGGCCGGCCGTCCCATCAACCCGCTTGCTGACCGGATGGCGGTGCTTGCCGGTCTGGCCGCTGTGGACTGGGTGGTGCCCTTCGGGGAGGACACCCCGGAAATGCTGGTGGGCGAGGTTTTGCCGGATGTCCTCGTAAAGGGCGGTGACTACCGGCCCGAGAACATCGCGGGAGCCCGCAAGGTGCTCGACAACGGGGGCACCGTCGAAGTCCTGAGCTTCAGGGAAGGCCGCTCCACATCGGCCATCGTCGAGGCCGTGCAGCGGCTCGCTGCGAAGTAGACCCGCTATCGTGCTCCCGCTCAAGACCGACACGGGCCCGCTGCGAGCGGCCGGAGCCACGTCCTGGCTACGGCTTGCCTACGTCGCCCTGACTTACCTCGCCGTTCCGTTCCTGCTGCTGCATCTCCTGTGGCGCGGGTTCAGCGTGCCCGGGTACCGGCGCCGCATCCGCGAGCGTTTTGGTTTCGGTCAGCCCCGCCTGGGCCGCTCCTCGATCTGGGTCCACGCGGTATCCGTCGGGGAGGTTCAGGCCGCTGCGCCCCTCGTGCGTGCCCTCCTGAAGCGTCACCCGGGCGTGCCCCTGGTGCTCACCACGATGACGCCGACGGGGTCGGAACGCGCGCGGGCGCTGTTTGGTGCATCGGTGCGGCACAGCTACGTGCCTTACGATCTGGCGGGTGCCGTAGGCCGCTTCTTCAACTGGGCCCGGCCGTCGCTTGCCATCATTATGGAAACCGAACTCTGGCCCAATCTCTACCACGAGTGCGGGCAGCGACAGGTGCCACTGGTTCTGGCGAGCGCCAGAGTGTCGTTGCGCTCTGTAGAGCGCTACCGCCGCGTGATTCCGCTGTTCCGGGACACCCTGTCCAACGGCATCCTGATTGCGGCGCAGACGCCGGCCGACGCGGAGCGCTTTCGGTCGCTGGGCGCGAATCCTTCCCGGACGCATGTCACTGGCAACATCAAGTTCGATTTCGAACTGCCGACGGAGATCGCGGTCCGCGGCAGACAGCTCCGGAATCTCCAGGCCGGAGAACGGCCCGTGTGGGTGGCGGCGAGTACCCACGAAGGCGAGGAAGCGGCTGTCCTCGATGCCCATGCGCGGATTCTTGAACGCCACCCTACCGCGCTCCTGGTCCTGGTGCCGCGGCATCCGGAACGTTTCGGCCACGTGGCCGCCCTGCTCGCGAGCCGTGGCATCGGCTACGTGACGCGCAGCGGTGGCGTCCCGGCCAGTCCTGCCGCGCAGGTCCTGCTCGGCGACACCATGGGCGAGCTCACGACCTTCTATGCGGCAGCTGACGTCGCCTTTGTCGGCGGGAGTCTCGTTCCCGTTGGCGGGCACAATCTGCTGGAGCCGGTTGCCCTGGCTATGCCGGTGGTCACGGGACCCCACAACGAGAATGCCGCGGACATCGCCGAACTGCTGGTGACTTGTGGCGCAGCGCTGGTCGTGCCCGATTGGGCGGGCCTCGCCGCGGAGGTGAGCTGGCTGCTGGGGGACGAAGCCGAGCGCCGCAAGCGGGGTGCCGCAGGGAGCCAGGCAATCCTGGCGAATCGTGGTGCTCTCGACCGGCTGCTGACCCTGGTCGATCCGCTGATCAGCTGAGGCGCGGGTTCTCCCGGTCCAGCTTCAGGGGTTGGTGGCCCCCGGGTTGCCGGTCGGCAACTCTTTCGCCGTTGAGTTGGCGGTAAGGAGCCCGTCAATCTGGGCGATGTCGTCGGCGGTCAGCGTGCCCGCCGCCTGCTTCAGGCGCAGGCCGTTGATCAGGTAGTCGTAGCGGCTGCGGAGGTAGTTCGTTTCCGCAACAAACACGGTGCGCCGCGCGGCAAGCACATCCACCGTGGTCCGGGTGCCGACGTCATAGCCCGCCTCGGTGGCTTTGAGGGCCGTCTTGGACGACTCCAGGGCCTGTTTGAGGGCCTGGACCCGGGAGATTTCCGAGATCACGCCGAGATAGGCGTCCCGGGTCTGGCGCTCGGTTTCTCGGGCCGTCCGCTCGAGGCGTTCCCGCGAGGCCCGATGCTGATAGACGGCCTGTTGCACCCGGGCGGACGTGCTGCCGCCGGTGAAGAAAGGCATTGCAAACTGGAGTGAGACCGCATCTGACGCCAGGTCCGTTCCGGTGTTGCTCCGAAGAACGGAGTCAGATGGAATGGGGTTCCCGTTTAGCAGGCAAATCGTGGGGTCTGCGAGCGTCGGACGGCAGGGCGTCCGGGCAAAACCATCGTTGTTGGTATTGTTGCGGCTGGCCACCAGGTCTACCGTGGGGTAGCGGAGAGTCCGTGCCAGGCTCACGTTATCCTTCGCGATCTCCGTGCCAATCTGGCTGGAAATGAGGCTGCGGTTCTGTTGCATGGCCAGGTCGACCCAACGGTTCTCGTCCGCCGGGTCGGGACTGAGCAGGGGCAGTTCGGGGCCCGGTTTCGCCAGGGGGGGGGCGGGCTCGTCGATGATGGCCCGGACCAGCTCCTGCCGATTGGCGACGTTCCGCTTGGCCAGGATCTCCGCCGCCAGGGCCTGGTCATAGGCGGCCTGCGCTTCCTGCACATCGGTGATCGCAATCAACCCCACCTCAAAGCGCTTCTGGGCCTGCTCGAGCTGGCGGCCGATTGCGTCCTTGGCGGCCTGCTCGGAAGCCAGGGTGTCTTCAGCAGCGAGCACGTTGAAATAAGCCTCGGCAACTCGGATCACCAGATCCTGCTGGGCAGCCTCGTAGTCCACATCCGCCTGGGCTGACTGCTTGCCGGCCTGGGAAAGCCCGACCCACTGGTCCCAGCGGAACACCGACTGGCGAAGCTGCACGTTCCAGTTTCGGGCGTAGTAGTTACGGGAATCAATGGGGCTGGCCGCGATAACGTCACCGATCTGGTTGAAGGTGGAGCCGTTAGCGTTACTGTCGCCCCAGGCGGCCGTGCCGCTGACCTGCGGCAGCAGCGCACCCCGCGCGATGGGTTTGCCCTGCTGGGTGGCCAGCTTGTTGGCGTCGGCCTCCCGCACGAGGGGGTCGCTCCTCAGGGCCTTCTGGTAAATCTGCATGAGGGTGTCGCCCGAGGCCAGGCTGGAAACCAGAAGCGCGGTCAGGGGCAGCAGCGACGTTGTTCTCATGACATCCCGTCCTTGAGTTTCAGAATCTGAACTTCGATAGTGGTGGTGCGTGCAGCAACGCCGGCAGCGACGTTTCGAAAAGTGTGGTCTCGGCCCACTGTTCCGGGCCCTGGCGCGTCAGCAGCCGGGCCTGCATCAAGGGCTCTTCCCCGGTCACCAGGAACAGGCGGCCCCCAGCGGCCAGCCACTGCCGAAAGCAGTCGTCGGGCTTTGGCAGGGACCCCGTTACGGCGATCACATCGTAGGGCGCGTCCGGACGGTAGCTGAAAATGTCACCAACATGAACTTCGGCATTCCACGTCGACACGCCCCGGAGGTTTCGGCGGGCAACGTCCGCCAGCTCCGGCAGGATTTCCAGGCTCGTCACCTGGCGACTCAGGCGCGCCAGGCAAGCGGTGAGAAACCCCCCCCCGGTGCCGACTTCCAGTACCCGATCGGTCCCCCGCAGGCTCAGCGCCTGCAGCAGTCGGCCCTCGACCTGGGGGGTCAGCATTGACTGGCCATACCCCAGGGGTACTTCGGTATCGGCAAAGGCCAGGTTGCGGAAGCGGGGCGGAACGAACTGCTCCCGCGGGACCTGCGTGAGGACGGCAAGGACGGCCGGGTCAAGGACGTCCCAGGCGCGCACCTGCTGATTAACCATCTGGGTGCGGGCCGCTTCGACGTTGATGCTCATGGGGGGCGCTAAGGGTAAGTAGATTGACGGGTTCAGACAAGATTATGGCCCAAAGCGGTGGCCTGCGGATTATGGTGAACGGCACCGACCCCGGAATGGACCATCGGCTATGCTTAAAGTCGTCCGCGAGGCCGGACCGCGCCAGCGTTCAGCGCATAAATCCGAGAGGAGCAGGGCCCGGCTGACTCCTCCGTAGCAACACCAAAAATGACCGAGACGTGGTTGATACTGGCCCTTGCGGTGGCCTGCCTCGGGCTCGTTGCGACCTGTTTCTACCTGTGGCGAGGCCGCAGCGACTATAGCCGCGGTGTGGCGATCCTGAACCGGGAGATTATCGAGGCTGCGGAGACCGCTGCCTTCGGCAAGCGCGTTGCCCTGCCCGCCAGCGACGTTCAGGAGATTGGCCAGCTGGGCGACAACGTCAATCGGCTGTTCGACTCCCTGAATACCAAGGATCGCCAGTTGCGGCAGCGGGAAGCGCTGTTTCAGGATTTGGCCAACACGATGCCGGAGGTGGTCCTGGTCCACCGGGATCGGGTGATCTTTGCGAACAGCGCGGCGGGTGCCCTCATGGGCCTCACCGCAGAGCAGCTGGCTGGCCGACCGGTTACCGATCTGGTCCGGCCGGCGTACCGGGCCATGACCCGCAAGAACATTGCCGGGCGGCTGGCGGGGGAGGTCGTTCCCGATCGCTACGAGATCCAGCTCATCTCCGGCGCCGAGGGGGGACTGTGGGTGGAGGCGGCCGGGACCATGATCGACTACCGGGGCCAGAAGGCCATCCTGTCGATAGCCCGGGATGTGAGCTACCGGAAGAGCATCGAGGCAAATCTTGGCAGGGGCAAGCAGCAGGCCCAGATCACCCTCGAATCCATTGGTGAAGGCGTCATCACCGCCGACACCGAGGGCGTCATCGATTACCTGAACGGTGCGGCAGAGAAGCTCACTGGCATGACCCGCGAGAATGCCATCGGCAAGCGCATGACTGACCTCATGACGCTGGTTGACGAGAACGACCGCAAGGATCTGGGTGATCCCGTGGCACGCTGTCTTTCTGAGCGGCGCCAGGTTGGCCTGGGCCGACGGGCCCTGATGATCTCGACGGATGGCAGTCGCGAGTTGTCGGTGGAGCTGACCGCCTCGCCCATCATTGGTGCTGGCGACACCGTGGCGGGTGCCGTGGTCATCATGCACGACGTCACCGAGATCCGGGGCATGACGCGCCGGATCTCCTACCAGGCCGCCCACGACGCGCTGACGGGGCTGATCAACCGCATGGAGTTTGAGAGGCAACTGGCAGAGGCACTGGAAGGCGGTCGCGGCGACTCGCTGAACTCGGTGCTCTGCTACATGGACCTTGACCGGTTCAAGGCGGTCAACGACACCTGCGGTCACCTGGCTGGCGACAACATGCTTCGGGAGATAGCGAAGCTCATCCGTGACCAGGTCCGCGACTCGGACTTTGTCGCCCGCCTGGGCGGCGACGAGTTCGGCATGCTGTTGATCCGCTGCCCGCTCGACAAGGCCCGCCAGATTGCTGACGACGTGTGCAATGCCATCAGGGACTACCGTTTTGTCTGGCAGGACCGAATCTTTACGGTGGGTATCAGCATTGGTCTGGTGGAAGTGGCCAGGGAGACCGGGACGCTGAAGGACCTGCTGAGTGCCGCCGATTCTGCCTGCTATGTGGCCAAGCAGCAGGGCCGCGGACGGGTTCACGTTTACTCAGCACGGGACGAGGTTTCTGCCCGGCAGCGGGGCGACATCCACTGGCTGCGCCAGTTGCAGGTTGCCTTGCGGGAGAACCGTTTCGAGATCCATGCCCAACCGATCATCTCCACTTCCGGTCGGGTGACGCGCGGGCCTGCCCTCGAAGTCCTGCTCAGGATGATGGACGACGATGGCAAGCTGGTGCAGCCGCGCCAGTTCATTCCTGCGGCGGAGCGCTACCAGCTGATGGCCAGCATTGACCGCTGGGTAGTTCAGGCCACTCTGTCGGCGATAGCCCACGGCGCCATTCGCCTGCCGGACGAGCGGAGTTGCAGCATCAACCTCTCAGCTCAGGCGCTGGGAGAAGACGGGTTTCTCGACTTCGTGGTTGACTGCCTTGATCACAGTCAGGTGCCTCCGCACCAGATCTGCTTCGAGGTCAGCGAGTCTGCTGTTATGGAACGCTTTGATCAGGCGCGCCGCTTTGTGGGGGTGGTACACGGTATGGGCTGCCAGTTTGCTCTCGACGACTTCGGCAGCGGGCTAGGCTCTTTCACCACCCTGCGCGACCTGTCGATCGATTATCTGAAGATCGATGGCACCTACACGCGGGACTTGCGGCCCGAGACCCTGAATCACCAGGTCGTGACGGCTCTAGCCGGAGTGTCGCGGATCCTTGGCTTCAAGGTGATCGCAGAACAGGTGGAGACCCAGGCGGATTTCGAGACCCTGCGCTCCATCGGTGTGGATTTCATTCAGGGCAACTTCATTGACAAGCCGCACCGGCTCGGTGAGCCGAGCACCGCTCTTTCCACCCAGTAGGAGCGGCTTTAGCCGCGACCACACGTCGCGGCG
>JBBQJK010000056.1:0-9412 GCA_038325835.1 Gammaproteobacteria bacterium | reverse complement strand
TTCCAGCCGTTGTCCTGCTCACCAACCACCCCGTCTGCCAGTCCGTCCACCCGGATCCCGAGCATCTCAAGGACGGGGCCGGAGACCCGCGTGAAAGCGCCATTCTCGTCCTGCTCCCAGTACCAGTCCGAGGCCAGCTCGGTCAGGCTGCGATATCGGGCTTCGCTTTCCCGGAGTTCGGCCGTACGTTCCTGCACCGTCTTCTCCAGCAGCTCTTTATAGCCTTGGAGCTTGCGATACACCAGCCGGACTTCCAGCATGTTCCGGATGCGGGTCCGGACCTCGACCAGGTCGAAGGGCTTGCTGATGAAATCCCTGACGCCGGCCCGCAGCGCACGCAGCTTGTGCCCCGGCTGGGCGGTGACGACGAGTACCGGCAGGTAGCTGTCGGCCTCGTTCGCCTTGAGTCCCTCGATCACCTCGAAGCCGTCCATGCCCGGCATCTGCAGGTCGAGCAGGATCAGGTCGTAGCTGTTCTTTCGGTGCAGGGCGCACACCGCCCTGGAATCCATGGTCGAGCTGACGTTGCTGTAGCCGGCCGCTTCCAGCAGTTGCTCGAGCAAGGTCACGTTGGCCTGCTGGTCGTCGACGATCAGGATGCTGGACGCGAGGATGTCTGCTTCGGTGACCTTCATTACTGTACCGTCCTTGGCGCATGACCGTCTGCTGTCTCGGAGAAACTCAAGGCCGCGTCGACCGCCCTATCGTGAAAAGTCTTCATCCGACGCAGTATCGGATCAGCCAACGACGATGGCAACGGCTGATGCCGGGCGCCGTGGTCGCGACTGGCGTGCCCGGCCGGTTTGGCGGAGGGCGGACGGCGTGACAGTCCCGCTCTGGCCCCGCTCCTTCGCCCAGCGCTGCACCACGTGGCGCAGCGCCTGGCGGGACATGGGGAGGCCGGATGCGGTCGGGAAGCAGTAGGAACTTTCGGCGTGCTCGAAGCCGGCTGACGACCAGCCCTCGCGCACTGCCGCAAGGGATGCTATCAGGGCGGGGTCGAGGTCGTAGGTGCGCAGGGCTCCGTTACGCATGGGCGCGCGAACCCTTTTCCGGTGTTCATCGATCTGTTGCCAACGCAACAGGCGCACGTCCGAGATCCCGAGTTCGGTGCCGTAGAGCATGCAGACGATCGCGTGATCCCGCTGGACCCGGTAGGCCGAAGTCCGGGCCAGGTGCGGCCGGCGCGGGGGCGACTGCAGGAGCACGCGCAGAACCTCATCGCGCACCGGCCTGGACGGGATTCCCGGCGCCTGGGGCAACGACAAGGCCACAGCCGGATTGAGCGCAAGGCTCCCGTGACTGACCAGGAAGGCATAGAAACGGCGAAAACTCGCCCGGTGGCGCGCCAGCGTTGACAGCTGCGTCCCCTGCCCGACCCGCTCGGCCACGTAGCGCGTCAGGTCGGCCGTGGAGAGCGCCAGCAGGTCCTGCCCCCGGCTCGTCGCCCAACGTGCCAGCATGGCGAGGTCCAGGGAGTAGGCTTCGAGAGTGCTGGCACTGACCCGTTCACGGCGGACGCTGTCCGTAAACAGGGCAATCCATTTCAAGTCGGAGCAGGCCGGGCCGGAGCCGGCGCGATCGGCGGCCCCACCGATTCGGGGTGTCGACGGGGCCGTGGTCGCGGTGGGGTTGCCCATGCTGGTGTTCAGGCCTTTCGGCCCCCGAATGCCAGCAGGCTGCCGCCAGCGACTAGCGCCGCGATCCCCGCCCAGACGGGAATATTGACGGTTTCCCGGTCCTTCACAGACAACTCCAGGGGCCCGATCTTCGCTTGATGGGTTTCCTTTGTGTAGGAGAAGTTCCCGTACACCAAGGCCAGCGCGCCGGCCACCAGCAAGGCAACAGCAGCAATTCTCAGGGTGCCCATCTATATCACCTTCCGGCCCTGGATCACGCGCAGCACGATGACGACGAGCGCGATGACCAGCAGGATGTGGATGAATCCGCCCATGGTGTATGAGCTCACGAGGCCCAGCACCCAGAGGATGAGGAGTATTACGGCAATGGTTTCGAGCATGGGTATGACCTCCAGGTCATTGGTTACTGCATTCAGCGGGATCACTGCCAGCCTGCAAAGAGCGGGCCTGCCAGTTGGTGTCGCCTAGCGCGTCGAGGAATGGGCTGTCTGCCGGGGCCAGTCTCAAGGCCAGGTCCGCTTCGCGTTGGCCGGCAGTAACGCAGCCGCGGTCGAGCAGCAGCATCGCCAGGTTGTTGCGCGCCACAACCTGGCCTGCATCCAGCGCGAGGACCTGCCGATAAAACGCCTCGGCTTTCGTCACTTCACAGCTCGCATAGGCGCTGTTGGCCGCTGCAAACAGCAGGGTCGCGGAATCGCCCCAGCGCTTGACGGCAGCGTCGAAATTCAGTGCGACGTCATCCGCCGGGATTCGTCCGGCGGCCGCGCTGAGCGCGCGGGTGTAAGTCTCAGCCGTCGCGGTTGCCGGTAACGTGCCCGGGGGCAGCACGATCATTCCCCAGCGGCCGGCCCGCTCCCACCCGGCGGAAAAGCGCCGCGCCGGCTCGTGCCGACGGCGCTCGGTACCGGAACGAAGAATGTAGACCTCCGTGAGTGGCTCGTAGCCGACGACCACGGCGTAGTGCCAGCGGCGAATCCCGGCGATGCCCAGGTCCTGGAGCACCAGCACCGGGAGGCCGGCGGCGACTTCGGCCCGCAGCGCCTCGACGTCGGGCTCGATGACGAAGGGCAGTCGCGCATGGCGGCGGCTTGCCGCCATCAGTTCCACCTGCAGCGAGCCACGGCGGCCCGGAATATAGACCTCGCTGGTCAAACCCTCGGGCGTCGTCGTCGCCGCCGAGTAGTTAAGGACTGTGGCCAGGGCGGCAGGCCCGCACTCGTGGATGGTCTGAGGGAAGTACGGAACTCCGGTAAGTTCCGCGCGGGGATCCTCGCTGGACATCGGCGGCTGGACTGAGCAGGCGGTGAGCGCCACTGCGCCCACCGCCGCCCAGAGCCGCTTAAACCCTCTTGAAGATATCAATGACACCGGTCAACTCGAGAATGAACAGGACGATGAACACGATGCCAATGACCACGAGGGCCCCGTCACCGCCGGCAGGCAGGCTCTCCATCTTGTCCGCCACGTCGGCAAGTTCGCTGTCGGTGAGGGACGCGACCCGAGTCACGGCATCGACCGGATTGACACCGAGCTTCTCCAGCTGGGCCTGCACATCCGCCCGTGACAAGGCGGCCTGTACTGTGGCGATCCGGCCGGCGCGATCCGTGGCGGACAGGTACTCGGTGGTGCCGATGACGCCCGCAGACGCCGTCGTCGCCTGGAAACTCATCAACAGAAAGCAACTTGTGGTCAGTGCAATCAAGGTGCGTCGTAGTCTCATGATCTGTCTCCGTGCAAGATTCAACCCGTGGCAGACTTTAGCCCCCCCGGTCAGGGACCTCTGTGCGGTGGCGTACTGACGCGGGTCGTCAGGCCAGCTGCAGCGCGTAGCCACGTTGGTCTGCCGCGAAACAGGCGCAGGCGGCTCCCTCCAGGCCCCGGCGGTCGAGGACTGTGATCAGCCCTCGCTGATAGCGGATGAATCCGCGGCGCTGCAAGTCGCCCGCGGCCGCCGTGATGCCGACGCGTCTCACCCCCAGCATGTAGGCCAGGAACTCCTGGGTCAGGTGGAAGGTGGCCGAGTGCGCACGATCCTGGCTCATCAGCAGCCAACGGGCGAGCCGCGGACCCACCTTGTGAAAGCGCGTGCAGGACGCTGACGTGGCGAGCTGCCCCATCAGCACGGAGAGGTAACGCCTGAGAATGCCGTCCAGCGCCTTGCTCCGCTGAAGAGCGCGGCAAAAGGGCCCAGCACCGATGCGCCAGGCGGCGCCCGGGCCCTGCACCAGGGCATGCAGCGGCGCGGCGCTCACACCCAGAACCAGCTGGGCGCCCAGCATGCCCTCGCGCCCGACCATGCCGACTTCGAGCCCGGGGTCGCCGTCAATGCGGGTCACGAGCGAGATGTACCCGTCGGTTGGAAAGTAGACGTAGCGCATGACATCACCGACTTCGCACAGGACGTCGCCGAGGCCGAGCTCGACCGACGTGGCGCCTTCGAGCAACCGCCGCCGCCCAGCGCCGGAAAGCAGGGCAATCAGATGATTCTCGGTGATGGCACGCTCCCAAGGCGAAGGTCAAGCGTCGAACGGCGCCAGATGCCTCCACGCCACGCAGTCTGGGTACCACCCGCCTGCACCACTGTCTGTCACCGTACAGACGACCTCGGCCCCAAGCGGCAGGATAGTGTTGACTTCGCGTACCGAAGTCGAATCGCTGAGGTGATGTACCCATGAACAAACAACTCGTGATAGGCAGCATAGCCGGCGCCGTGGCTGTCACCGCGCTCGGGGCGTTCGGCGGCTACCAACTGCTCGACAAGGGCAACTACGCCGAAGTGCTGGCCGTAGAGCCCGCCATGAAGTCGGTCAGTACGCCCCGCCAGGAATGCCATGACGAACTGGTTACCCTGAACAGCCCGACGAAGGATCCGAAGCAGATTGTGGGAACGGTCGCGGGCGCGGTCATCGGCGGCGTCCTGGGCAGCAAGGTGGGCGACGGTGATGGCAAGAAGCTCGCCACCGTGGGTGGCGCGGTCGGCGGTGGCTACGCCGGTAACAAGATTCAGGAAGGCATGCAGGACCGGAACACCTACCAGGAATCCCGGCAGGTCTGCAAGACAGTCCGTGACAGCCACCAGGAGCAGGACGGGTTCAACGTGACCTACCGGCTGAATGGCCAGGATAAGGTCGTGCACATGGACCACAACCCCGGCAAGCGTATCCCGGTCGAAAACGGCGCTCTGGTTCTCACCTAGTAATTGTGCGGAGCTGGTTCGCTATTTGGTCTTCACTTCGATATCAACGCTGTCGCCGCCACCACCGTCTTCCTTCTTGATGCCGATGGCGCCCTTGTCCACGTCGAGCTTGAGCTCGACGCTTGAGTCGCTATTGCCAGCGGTCGGTGCGGGCGGCGGTGACTGCCGGTCGCAACCGAGCAGCGCTGCCAGCGCGAAAAACAGGGCTGTGAGTTTCATCGGGTACTCCTGGACGTTTGCCCCACCCGCAGAATGCGCCGGGGTGAGCCTACGATAGGTCCAGCCCCCAGGGCGTCTGTGCGGTGGCGAACGTTCGGAACCCTGCCCCGGCCCGCACACTGTCCGATTTCGAGGTTCCGATGTCGTGAAACCACCCTGGGACAACGAAGACATCCTGCAGGGCGAGTTGTTCAGCATCGAGCGGCTCGAGCAGCACGCCATCAGCTTGGCCGCGGCGCAAGACATCACGTCGCAGCCCGTGCGCCGCCCACCACTGGCCGTGCGGCTGACTGACAACGAGGCGATGCTCCTCCGTGCTTATCGAGCCATCGCGCGCGCCGTTGAGGAGGACCGCGCCATTACCCCGGCCGCTGAATGGCTCCTCGACAACTACCACCTCGTTGAAGACCAGATCCGCGAGATCCGCGAGGATTTGCCACCGCAGTTTTATCGCCAGTTGCCCAAGCTCGCGAGCGGATCCTTCATGGGGTATCCCCGAGTCTTCGGTATCGCCTGGGCCTTCGTGGCCCATACCGACAGCCATTTCGAACCCGAGACGCTGCGACGGTTCGTGACGGCCTACCAGTCGGAGCAGCCACTGAGCATCGGCGAGCTGTGGGCCGTGGCGATCACGGTGCGCATCGTGCTCGTGGAGAACCTGCGCCGGGCTGCCCAACGCATCCTCAGCGGTCGCGACGCGCGTCAGGAAGCGGATGAACTCGCGGAGCAACTGCTGGCCGGGACTGGCCAGGCCGTGGAACCCGGAACGCTGCTGAAGCGCTACGACAATAGCCCGGTCCTGCACAAGGCCTTCGTCGTCCAGCTGCTGCAGCGCCTGCGTGATCAGGACCCGCGGGTCAACCCGGCCCTGACGTGGCTCGATGACCGGCTGGCTGCAGACGGAACAACAGCCGAGACCGTGGTGCGGGACGAACATCTTCGGCAGTCCGCAGCGAACGTCACCGTCCGCAACATCATCACCAGCATGCGCCTGATCTCGGAACTGGAATGGTCCGACTTCTTCGAGAGCGTGAGTCTGGTCGACGAGGTGCTCAGTGCGGGCAGTCAGTTCCGGTGCATGGATTTCGCCACGCGCAATCTCTATAGGACCAGAATCGAGGAACTGGCCCGGGGCACGACCCTCACGGAGCTAGAGATCGCTGCGGCCGCCGTTGCCGCCGGCAAGCGCACCACTGATTGCGGGGCCCGCGAGCACGACCCCGGCTACCACCTGATTGCCAATGGGCGGCTCGTTTTCGAGGCGGCGATCGGGTACCGGGCCCCGCTGTGGCACCTGCCCAGTCGCTGGCTCATGCGGCGGGGTCCGGGCCCCTACATCGCGACGATCGTGTTGATCACACTGCTTCTCCTTGCCGTGCCGCTGGTCGAGCTGGGCCATCAGAACCCCGGCGCCCCGGCCTTGATGGTTCTCGGGCTACTCGGCCTGCTGCCGGCCATGGACGCGGCCATGGCCCTGGTCAACTGGGCGGCAACCCGCGGCGTCGCCAGCTCAACGCTGCCTGGACTGTCCCTGCGCGAGGGGATCCCGCCGGAACTGCGGACGCTGGTGGCCGTCCCGGTGTTGCTCACTTCAGTCGCTGCCGTCGCCAGGGACGTCGAGCGGCTGGAGATCCATTACCTCGCCTCGCCCGAGGGCGAGCTGCATTTCGCCTTGCTGTCGGACTGGGTCGACGCGCCTGCCGCACAGGCCCCGGAGGATGCCGAGCTGCTCACCGCCGCTGCGGCCGGCATCGCGCGGCTGAACCGGCTGCATGGTCCGGGTGCTGCCGGTGACCGCTTCATGCTGCTGCACCGCCGGCGGGAATGGAGCACCACACAGCAGAAATGGATGGGCTGGGAGCGCAAGCGCGGCAAGCTCCACGAGCTGAATCGCCTGCTGCGCGGCGCGACGGACACCACCTTCGTCGACCCGCAGGGCGCTGCGCCCCGGGTTCCTGCGGAGGTGCGCTACGTCATCACCCTCGATGCCGATACCCAGTTGCCCCGGGACACCGCCCGCCGCCTGATCGGGAAGCTGGCCCACCCGCTCAATCATCCCCGCTTCGATGCCGCCAGCGGCCGGGTGATCGAGGGCCACGCCGTGCTTCAGCCGCGGGTCACACCCTCCCTGCCCATGGGCCGGAAAGGGTCGCTGTTCCAGCGCATCGTCTCGAGCGCTCCTGGCCTCGATCCCTACTCCGCTGCGGTGTCGGACGTGTACCAGGACCTGTTCGACGAAGGTTCCTACGCTGGCAAAGGCATTTACGATATCGACGCGTTCGAGGCCGCGCTGGCCGGCCGGGCAGCGGAAGGCACGCTGTTGAGCCACGATCTGTTCGAAGGGCTCTTTGCCCGGGCCGGGCTCGTGTCGGATATCGAGGTCGTTGAGGAGTATCCGGGGCGCTACGACCTGGCCGCCGCCCGCCAGCACCGCTGGGCGCGGGGCGACTGGCAACTGCTGCCGTGGCTGCTGGGCCGGAGCGATGCGGCTGAGGGCCGAGGCCAACCCGCCACGCTGCCGCTGCTCGCGCGGTGGAAGTTGCTGGACAACCTGCGCCGTACCCTGTCCGCACCGGCGGGTTTCGCCGCCCTCCTGGCCGGGTGGCTGCTGCCCCTGCACGGCGCACTCGTGTGGACCGGCTACATCCTGGCGACCATCGCCTTGCCAGCGCTGCTGCCGCTCCTCGCGGGGATCGTACCGCGACACGCGGGCATCACGCCGCGGAGCCACTTCGGTGCGCTCGCCCGGGACCTGCGCCGGGCCCTTGGCCAGATCGGGTTCCAGATCGTCTTTCTCCCGCACCAGGCCTGCCTGATGGTCGATGCCATCGGCCGGACCCTGTACCGGCTCGGCGTGAGCCACCGCAACCTGCTGGAGTGGACCACCGCGGAGCAGGCCGCGCTGTCTCGCCGGCCGGGACTTGCAGCCATCTACCGCAAGATGGGGGTCAGCGTCGCCGTCACGCTCGTCGGGGTACTGAGCGTCGCTGCCGCCGGCAGCCCGGCGGTGTGGCTGGCGCTCCCGTTGGCCGCGCTGTGGGTCGCGGCCCCCGCACTGGCGCGGTGGATCAGCCGCAGCAAGCCGCCGGGTCGCGCCGCCGCGCTGACCGCAGGCGACGCCCGCGACCTGCGGCTGGTTGCACGCCGCACCTGGCGCTACTTCGAAACCTTCGTCACCGCCGACGACCACATGCTGCCGCCCGACAACTTCCAGGAGGACCCGACTCCCGTGCTGGCCCATCGCACGTCCCCCACCAACCTGGGCCTCTACCTACTGTCGACGGCCAGTGCCCGCGACTTCGGCTGGATCGGCACGCTCGAGGCGCTCGACCGACTGGACGCGACACTGGCCACGATGGAACTCATGCAGCGCTTCCGGGGCCACTTCTACAACTGGTACGACACCCGGGATCTAAGGCCGCTGGACCCACCGTACGTCTCGTCGGTGGACAGTGGCAATCTGGCGGCACACCTCATCACCGTCGCCAACGCGGCCCTGGAATGGGTGCACAGCCCGGTCGCGCCGGCCTGCTTCGCGGCCGGTGCGCGGGACGCACTGGACCTGACTCGCGCGGCGCTGGACGCCATTCCCGCCGGGACGCGCACGGGAGCGGGCCTGTGGCGGGAACTGGTAACCCAGCTCGACCACGTTGACGCGACCCTGAACAAGGCTTCCGTAACACCGCCCGACACCCCGACCCGGCTGCAGGACCTGGCGCGACACGCCGCCATCCTGGTGGACATCGCCCGGACGCTCGCCAGCGAGAGCAGCACGGGTCCGCACGGGGAACTGCTGTACTGGTCGGAGGCCATCCAGCGTTGCGTCGAGAGCTGGCGCTGCGACCATGCCCTGACGGACGACGCTGCGAAGGCCTTGCAGACCCGCCTGATCGCTGTGGCCGAGACCACCCGCCGCCTGGCCTACGCCATGGATTTCGCCTTCCTGCTGGACCCACAGCGCAAGTTGCTGTCCATCGGCTACCGCGCCACGGACGGCTCGCTCGATCCCAGCTGCTACGACCTGTTGGCGTCCGAGGCGCGCCTGGCAAGCTTCATCGCCATTGCCAAAGGAGATGTCCCCAGCCGGCACTGGTTTCGGCTGGGCCGGCAGGTCACGCCCGTTGGCACGGGCGCGGCGCTCATCTCCTGGTCCGGTTCCATGTTCGAGTACCTGATGCCCTCGCTCGTGATGCGCGCTCCGGCCGGGAGCCTGCTCGAGCGGACCAGCCGACTGATCGTGCAGCGGCAGGGTTGAATCTGGCGATAAAACACCTCTTCTTCGGGGGTAAGCACCCCTTCTAGGCCTAGGTTGCGGGCGATCGGGTCGGCATTGTAAAAGCTCTGGGGGGTCTGCACC
>JBBQJK010000055.1:0-9515 GCA_038325835.1 Gammaproteobacteria bacterium | reverse complement strand
CCGGGCGGGCGCCCGGCCGCCCGCCGCTGCGCTCAGCAAGAACCTGCCGGCCATCGACTACCGTCATGTTCTTCTTGACCCGCAGGCCTCCACGATCCGCTTTACCCGGCAGGGCACCCGGATCAATCTCGGCGGGATCGGCAAGGGCTATTCCTGCGAAGTCGTGGCGGCCATGCTCCGCAAGGCCGGCGTCCGGTCAGGGCGCGTGAATGCGGGGGGGGACACGCGCCTGATCGGCGATCGAGAGGGCGAGCCCTGGGTCGTGGGTATCCGGGACCCGGACGCCGCTGACCGCTGGGTCACCCGGCTGGCGCTGGACAACGAGGCCATATCCACCGCGGGGGATTACGAGCGCTTCTTTGATGACCAGGGAGTTCGCTATCACCACATCATCAATCCAAAGACCGGCGACTCGGCACGGGGAGTCCGCAGCGTCACGGTCATCGGTCCCGACGCCACGCTGACGGATGGCCTGGATAACGCCGTTTTTATCCTGGGCCCGGAGCGGGGCCTCGCGCTCATCGATGCGACCCCCGGCTACGGCGCCATCGTGATCGATGCCGAGCACAACGTCCGCCTGTCCAAAGCCCTGCAAGCCCGTTAAATATTCAGAGGCACCGGGTTTGGCATCTGGCAATGTCCTGAGCTGATGCAGCAAATCTGCACGGATTGGCGACTTTAGCCGCGGGCAGTCCTGCCACGCGCCGGCACAGAATCGACCTTTTGCGGGGTCAACCATGTCGCGACGCAAACGGGTGCACAGACCTGGTGGCTACTACCACGTGACCCTGCGGGGCAATCACCGCCAGGACATCTTTCGCGATTCGGCTGACCGTTCGACGCTTGACGCGATTGTGCGCAGTGCCAGCGAGCGCACGGGTGCCCGGGTGCTTGCCTACTGCTGGATGACCAATCATGTACATCTGGTGGTCCGGGTGGAAAGCCAACCGCTGGACAGGCTCATGCAGCCGATCGGGTCAAGGTATGCCCGGTACCTGCAGCGGGGGACCGGCACCACCGGGCATCTCTTTGAGCGCCGTTACCACGCCGTGCTGGTGACGAACGAACAGCAATTGCTGCACGTGGTTCGGTACGTGCACTTCAACCCCGTGCGCGCCGGGCTGGTTGCGGCGCCGGGCGACTATGTGTGGTCCAGTCACCGCCAATACCTGGGCCAGATAGTCAGGAGCTGGGTCGATCCGGAGCCCGTGCTCAGTAACCTGGCAAGGGACGTGGTCCAGGCTCGCCGGGTCTTCGCCGAGTTCTGCGGGGAGGCGCTCAAGTCGCCAACCTGCATGGCGACTGCCCGTAACGCTCTGCGCAGCCGTGCAGATCCCGGTCAGCCGGTTACGGCACAGGAGTCCGGGCCCTTACGCACCTTGAACGACGTCATTGCCGAAGTGTGTCGCCGGTCGGGTGTTTCGGAGGAGCTGCTGGCGGCTCCGGGGAAGGGTCACATTCTGTCAGCCTTGCGCGGCGAAATCGCAGGACGCGCCTCATCTGAAGGGCTTGCCTCCATCACAGAGGTGGCTCGTCGCTTCAACCGTGATGTTTCTTCCCTGGCGCGCGCCGCATCGCGCTGGCGCCAGATGCGTAGCGGCGGAAGTTGCCAGATGCCAAACCCGGCACCTCTTTGACACCGCTTTGACATAAGGACTCAGTGACGGAAGGACGTGAGCAAGGTCGCAGGCAACCTGTCTGGAAATTGTCAACATCCCTCAGCCGACAAAGGCAAACCCGCTGAAAGGCGGGGACGCAAAGCCACCGGTCTACCGGCGAGTCGCCCTGCGCGGGGCTCGTCAATGACAGCGGAGCTGCCGGGTTTCAGCCGGATCGCAGGATCCTGGTGGTGCGCGTCCCCTGTTTCAGTCAGTTGCCCTTGTCCGTCACAGCGCGGAACACGGGAAGAAGCGGAATGCGCCTACGAATTCTGGCCATGCTCCTCACGGCACACCTGCTGCCGGCGATCGCTGTCGCGTCCAGTGCGGTGGTGCCCGGTCAGCCCGCTCCGGACTTCGCGCTGAAGAACACCGCGGGAGAAAACGTGCGCCTGTCCGAGTCCCGGGGCGATGTTGTCCTCCTGAGCTTCTGGGCCGGCTGGTGCGGGCTCTGCTCGGATCAGTTGGCCGAGCTCGACAAGCTCCAGAAGGCCTACGCCCCCCGCGGCGTCCGGGTAATCGCCGTCAATATCGATCGGGACAGTCAGCCGGTCCGCGAGGCTGCCACCCGCCTGAACCTGCTGCTGCTTCATGACAGCGACCAGTCAGTCGCCCGGCAGTACGACCTTGAGGACCTGCCAATGACGGTGCTGCTGGATCCCCACGGCAAGGTCCGCTACGTGCACCGGAAGTACCGCGGCAGCGACGCCGCTCTCTACGCGGAAGAGCTTGGTGCTCTTCTCCAGGAATAGATCCAGGAACAGGGACGCCCTCATGCCAACGCAACATCTGAAGTCTTGTCGACTGTTTGTGGCGATGCTCATCGTCGGTCTTCTCAGTTCGTCACCGCTTCAGGCCGACGAGCCAACGGTCGCTGCGACCAGCATCGACGGCGAGGTGCAGGTCCTCAAGGACGAGGTCCTGGATCTGAACCGGGAGCTGTTCCTTCTGGAGGAGGAACTGCTGTTCCCGGCGAACACCCAGGTGGCGGTCTTCGTCTCCATGGATGTGGGCGACTTCTTCGACCTGGATTCCGTGCAGCTCCGGATCGACGACAAGCCGGTGAGCAACTACCTGTACACGGAGCGCGAGGTAGCGGCCCTGCTGCGCGGGGGCGTGCATCGCCTCTATCTCGGCAACCTCAAGACGGGCGAGCACGAACTGACGGCGGTATTCACCGGGCAGGGCCCGCACACGCGGGACTACCGGCGCGGCGCCACCCTGAAGGTTGAAAAGGGCATCGGCGCGAAGTTCGTCGAGCTGCGGATCTCGGATCGCGAGACCAAGCAGCAGCCCGAGTTCCTGGTGAAGGAGTGGGAGTAGTCCGTGCGGTCATCGCCCGCTAAAGGCGGCGCGGCTGCTGCGGTGGCTGTCGCCCTGGCCATTGCTCTGGGTGTTCTCGCCAGCGGGGGCGCCATGGCGCCCGCCCGCGCCGGCGACGTGGCGGCGCCAGCGGCCATTCGGGACCTGTACTACGGCGAAACCCTGTTTCAGTTTTACCAGGACAAGCACTTCGACGCGCTCACTCACCTGCTGGCGGCGCGGGCGGAAGGCCGGGTGAGCCACCACGAGGCTGAGTCGGAGTTGCTCCTGGGCGGCCTCTACCTGCACTACGGGCAGCACGTGCGGGCTGAGGAGATCTTCAACCGGCTGCTGACTCAGGACGTGGCGCCGCCCGTGCGGGACCGCGCCTGGTTTTACCTGGGCAAGGTCCGCTACCAGCGGGGTTTGCACGCGGAGGCGCTGGCCTCCTTCGCGCGCATCTCCGGCGCGCTGCCGGAGACTCTCGAGGCGGAACTGCCGATGCTGAAAGCCCAGTCGCTAATGGCGCTGGAACGTTTCGATGCAGCTGCGGTTCTCCTCGATGGCTGGGAGGGTCCGGACGGCTGGCTGCCCTATGCCCGGTACAACCTGGGCGTCGCGCTGGTCCGCCTGAACCGGCTCGAGGACGGGGCGCGGCAGCTGGACCGTGTGGGCCGGAGTTCCCCCGCGTCCGCAGAGCTGCTGGACCTGCGGGACAAGGCCAACCTTGCGCTCGGCTACGCCTACCTGCAGCAGGCCCAGGATGGTCTGGCGCGTCCCGTGCTTGAACGGGTCCGCCTGCAGGGCCCGTTTGCGAACAAGGCGCTGCTGGGCGTCGGCTGGGCGGATGCCGCGACCCGGGATTTCCAGGGTGCGCTGACGCCCTGGCTCGAGCTCAAGGACCGGGATCTGCTGGACAGCGCCGTGCAGGAGTCACTCCTCGCCGTTCCCTATGCGTATGCGCAGCTTGAGGCCCACGGGTCGGCGGCTGAAGGTTACCAGTCCGCGCTCACAGCCTTTGACACCGAGATCAGCAAGCTGGACGGCGCCATCGCGCGCGCCGCGACCAGCGGCCAAAGCGGCAGCCAGGGCGGTGGCCTGATCAACGCGCTGCTCAACACGGATGACCCCGCCATCGGCCGCTGGTACTGGGAGCTCGACCAGCTGCCGGACTCCAACGAAGCGCGCTACCTCTACCTGCTGGTCGCGGATCACCGTTTCCAGGAGGGCCTGCGCAATGTGCGCGACCTCACCGCGCTGTCCGGACACTTGCAGGAGTGGCAGGACAAGCTGTCCGCCTTTGACGACATCGTGGCGACCCAGCGCGGGGCCTACGCGCAGCGCGAACCGCGCTTTACTAGCGGACTGGACCGGGCCGATGTGCCGGGACTACAGGCCCGACGGGACGCGCTGGCTGCGCGCCTGGATGCGATCGAGAGCACCCGGGACCCCGCGGGCCTCGCGTCCGCGGAGGAACTGGACCGCTGGCAGCGGCTCGCTGCACTCAGTGCGGATCCCGGGCTGGCCGCGCCCGAGGCCGGGGACCTGCGTGACCGCCACCGCCTGCTGCGGGGCGTGCTGCTCTGGGACCTGGATCGGGACTACCGCTACCGCCTCTGGGTTGAGCGGCGGAATCTCAGGGAGATCGACGCCTTGCTCGCGCGCGCCACCCGGGGCCAGGCAGGGGCCACAGCTGCACGCCGCGATACGCCGGCCGAACTGGATGCTTTCGCCGCGCGGATTGCTGACGTGGGGCCGCGCATCGCCCGGCTGCAACAGCTGATCGCCCGGGAGAGCGGTCAGCAGGAGCAACGCTTGCAGGCCTTGGCCATCGACACCCTGCGCGACCAGCGGGACCGGCTGGCCACCTACCGTGTCCAGGCTCAGTTTGCCCTCGCGACGATTTACGACCGGGCGGCCACTGCTGCCCGGGTCACGCCCGAGCGCCGCCAGCCGGGAGACAGCCGATGATGCCCGGCGCAGCCCTGTGCCTCGGCGTGGCGCTGGCCGGGGGCCTGTGGCCCTTTGGTGGTGGCGACCCGGCTGCGCAGGAGCAGAGTGCCGCGCGGGAGACCATCCGTACTCTGAAGTCCCGGCAGATCGAGGTGAACGCCGAGGCGCCTGCCGTGGACAGCGCTGCCCAGGCGATGGACCAGTACCGGCGGTTCCTTGCCCTGGAAACGGGCTCGTCGGGGCTGCGTGCCGAGGCCTTGCGGCGCCTTGCCGACCTGAATCTGGATGCCGGCGTGAACGCCGAGAGCCTGGGGGAGGAGGCTGGCGCTGGCGCTGCGTACTTTGCTGAAGCCGTGCAGCTTTACACCGAACTCCTGGCGCAGAGGCGCAGCGCCGGAGTGATCCCGGGCAGCGACGACGCCGAGGTTCTCTATCAGCTGTCCCGGGCACTGGAAGGTGCTGGCAAGAATGACGCTGCCCTGAGTACGCTCGACACCCTGGTAGCCAGCCATCCCGCAGAGAAACACCGGGACGAAAGTGAGTTCCGGCGTGGCGAAACCTATTTCGTCCGCCAGAACTTCACTGCGGCTGAGGCGGCTTATGCCGCCGTTCTGGCCCAGGGCGAATCCTCGGTCTTCTACGAGCAGTCCCTCTACAAGCAGGGCTGGGCACTGTTCAAGCAGGGCCGCAATGCAGAGGCACTGGCCTCGTTTCTGCAGCTCCTCGGGCGAAAAATGGGTCCGGGGCCGGCGCCGCCGGCGCAGGTGCTCGAGGGGATGAGCCGGCCCGACCGGGAGCTGCTGGACGATACCCTGCGCGTCTCCAGCATCGCCTATTCCTACCTGGATGGAGCGCCGTCCATTGCCGTTTCGCTGGCCAGTGCCCCCGAGCCTGCCTGGGCCTACCTGCTCTACAGCTCGCTGGGCGACCTGTACCTGGACAAGGAGCGCTTCCGGGACGCCGCGGAGGCCTACGAGGCCTTCGTGATCCACGCTCCGGTGAACGATGCAGCGCCCCGCCTGCAGCAGGCAGCCATTGAGGCCTACACCCGCGGCAAGTTCCCGTCCCTCGTTCTCGACGCCAAGCGTCAGTATGTGGAGACCTACGGGCTGGATGCGCCGTTCTGGGCGGCACGCCAGCCCGCCGACTACACCACTGTGGTCGTCGCGTTGAAGACGCACCTGAGTGACCTGGCTGCCTACGATCACTCCGAAGCACAGAAGAGCATGCTCCCCGCTGACTACGAGCGTGCTGCTGGCTGGTACCGCCGCTTCCTCGTCTACTTCCCTGCCGACCCCGAATCGGCAGAACGCAGTTTCCTCCTGGGTGAGCTGCTCTTCGAGTCGAAGAACTACGGTGAGGCGCGGGACGCCTACCTGCGCTCGGCCTACGACTACGGGAGCCACGAACACGCGGCCGAGGCCGGCTATGCCGCGCTGCTGGCTTCCCGTGAACACGAGAAGCAGTTGTCTGACGACGCCCTGACGGTCTGGCACAACCAGCATATCGACTACGCGCTGAAGTTTGCGGCAACCTACCCGGCGCACCCCCAGGCCGGCGCCGTGCTGGCCAACGTGGCCGAGGAACTGTTCGCGGCGGGCCAGCTGGAGCGCGCTGCCCAGGTCGCGGGGCTCGTCGTCACCCTGCAACCACCCGCCACGCCGGAACTCGAGCGCGTGGCCTGGACGGTGCTGGCCCACTCCCAGTTTGACCTGGGCCGGTTTGCGGACGCCGAAAACTCCTACGTGCGCCTCCAGGTCTACAGTCTGGCGCCGCAACAGCAGAAAGAGGTTGAGGGCAGGGTGGCTGCCTCCATTTACCGGCAGGCAGAGTCTGCCCAGGCCAGCGGGAACGTCGAGGCTGCCGTGGCCAACTATCTGCGCATCGGCGACGCGGCGCCCAACGCCGACATTCGGCCCACCGCGCTGTTCGACGCCGCCACGCTTCTGTTGACCAATCAGCGCTGGGACCAGTCCGTGGATCTCCTGCAGCGGTTTCGCGTGGAGTTTCCGGCCCACAAATTCCATACCGACGTGACGGCCAAGCTGGCCGTGGCGCTGAAGCAGGGCGGTCGGTCGGCTGAGGCTGCCAGTGAGTTCGAGCGGATTGCTGCGTCTGAGGCCACGGCGGTTGGCGGCGTGGACGTGCAGCGGGCAGCTCTCTGGCAGGCCGCGGAACTGTACGCCGCTGCCGGACAGTCCGGGAACGAGGCCCGTCTGTACGCAGTGATCGTGGCGCGCTTTCCCAACCCGCCGGCGGAAGCCCTGGAAGCCCGGCACAAGCTCGCCGACCTGGCCAGCCTGGAGGGCGACTGGCTCGCGCGCCAGCGCTGGCTGGAGGCCATCGTTACGGCTGATGCGGCTGCTGGCAGCGGGCGCACCGACCGCAGCCGCTTCCTGGCCGCCAGTGCGGCGATTGAACTGGCCCGGCCAAAACGCGATGCGTTCCTGGCGGTGACGCTCACGGCCCCGCTGGAGCGCAGTCTCAAGCTCAAGAAGACCCGCATGGAGGACGCGTTGCGCGCCTACAGCGCTGCAGCCAACTATGGCGTCGCCTCGGTGACGACTGCGGCGACGTTTGAAACGGCGGAACTCTATTACCAGCTCAGCCGCGACCTCCTCGCCTCGGAGCGGCCCCGGGACCTGGATGCGGAGGAGCAGGAGCAGTACGGCCTGCTGCTGGAGGAGCAGGCCTTCCCCTTCGAGGAGAAGGCTATCGACGTCTTCCGGGTGAACGCCGAGCGGGTGGCGGACGGTGTTTACGACGAGTGGGTACGGGCCAGCTTTGCCAGGCTCAGTGTGATGGCTCCGGCCCGTTATGCCCGGACCGAAAGGAGTGCAGATGTTGCGGCCTGGATTGACTGACACGCTGCTGCGCACGGCGTTACTGCTGGTGGCGGCGAGCGTGCTGAGCGGTTGTGCGACGGGCTTGCCCGGCGCGGTCGGCGCGGTCGCGCCGGTCGGCGCTCCTACAGGCGCGATCCCGGCTGCGCCCACCCCAGAACTTCAGTCCCGCTACGCGGGCCTGGTCAACCGCTTGCAGACGGGAGACGCCACGGCCACAGCCGACCTTGCCCAGTTCAGTGCGGAGCATCCCGGCCTTGCAGGTCCGCTGCTGAACCTGGCCCTCGCCGAGGCGCGGGACGGCGACGAGCTCGCCGCCAGGGCTTTGCTGGAGCAGGCCAGCACGGTGTGCACGTCCTGCGGTCCCGTGTGGAACGAACTGGGGATCCTCGACCGGCGGCAGGGACAGTTCGCCGCCGCTGAGCAGGCCTACCTCCGCGCGATCGGCCTGGAGCCTGGCTATGTGCCGGCGTACTACAACCTGGCCGTGCTCTACGAACTCTACATTCCTCGTCCGGATCTGGCGCTGGAAAACTACGACCGCTTCCTGCAGCTGGGAGGTACTTCTGCAGACGGCCAGGACGTCGAGAAGTGGGCAGCGGATCTGCGCCGCCGCGTGGGCGCCACGCCCAAGTCGGCCCGTGCCGAGGGACCCACATGAAGCCGTCTGTCCGTGCGCGAGCCCGGCTCGCCCTGCTCAGCCTTGCCCTGGCCTGCGGCGCGCGCGCCCAGGAACCGGTCAACCCGGAGCAGCCCCGCAGCGAACGGCGGGCGGCCACCACTGCCGTTGAGCCCCGGCCTGAGCCCGCACCAAAAAAACCGGCACCGGCGAATTCCGGGCGCCTGACCCTGGAGGCCGCAGCGATCCGTGGCAACCAGGAGTTGCCGAAGGTGCTGTACATCGTGCCCTGGAAGGATCCCGCCATGGCGGAACTGGCCGGTCGGCCAGTGAACAGCCTGGTGGAGGAGATTCTGGCACCCGTAGACCGTGAAGTGTTCCGGCGACAGACGCGCTATTTCAGTGAATTGTATGGGGCGGGTTCAAGGGTATCTCCAGCGGCAATTCCGGGTGGGTCCGGAAGCGCGGCTGGCAATGGTCAGAAGTCCGACCATTAATCGGGGCGGCAATCAGGGCAGCAATCGAGCCAGGAGGCTTGGGAACAATGGATACGTATACGTCAATCGTGGGCTTTTTTCAGGGCGGGGGATTCTTCATGTATCCCATCGCACTGGTCTTCGCGGCCGGGCTGGCGGTGGCTATCGAGCGCTATGTGTACCTCTCGAAGACGTCGGTCAGCAACCAGATGCTCTGGAAGAAAATCACCCCCTTCATCCAGGCTGGCAAGTTTGCCGAGGCCGCCAGTGTCACCTCGAAGTCCGGCGCCGCCATCGGTTCAATCCTGACCTACGGCCTGGACCGGACCAAGACGTCCACCCGGCGCGACGACATCGAGAAGGCCATGGAGGAAAGCCTCATGGAAGTGATGCCGCGCATCGAGAGCCGGACCCACTACCTGGCAACCTTCGCCAACATCGCCACGCTGCTGGGACTGCTGGGGACCATCATCGGACTTATTCAGGCGTTTACGGCGGTCGCCCAGGCCAATCCCGCTGAAAAGGCCGACCTGCTGTCCGCCAGTATCTCGGTTGCCATGAACACAACGGCTTTCGGTCTGATTGTCGCCATCCCGCTGCTTCTGGTGCACACCGTCCTGCAGAGCAAGACCACCCGGATCATCGACAGCCTGGAGATGGTTTC
>JBBQJK010000054.1:0-9602 GCA_038325835.1 Gammaproteobacteria bacterium | reverse complement strand
TTGCGCGTTTGGGGGGTGGTGTTGGTGGTTAGTGCGCCTTGTTGCCGCTCATACAACGGTAGCGCTCTCCTGGTGGATCTGGATGTCGTCGGCGGTGATCAGGTCACCGGACAGGGCCACGGCCCGTTCCAGCACGTTCTCGAGTTCCCGGACATTGCCCGGGAACCGGTAGGCCAGGAGCTTGGCCCGGGCGTCCGGGGTGAGCTGGGACGTTCCGGCCCCCAGCCGCCGGAGGATGTGTTCCGTCAGGAGCCCGATGTCGGCGCCCCGGTCCCGCAGCGGCGGCACCCGGAGCTCGATCACATTGATCCGGTAATAGAGGTCTTCCCGGAACTGGCCGCTGGCCACCAGGGCCCGCAGGTCCTTGTGGGTGGCCGACAGGATCCGCACATCCACCGGTACCTCGGCAGTCTGGCCAACGGGCCGCAGGGTTTTTTCCTGGATCACCCGCAGCAGTTTCACCTGCATGGGCAGTGGCAGGTCGGCGATCTCGTCCATGAACAGGGTGCCGCCCTCGGCGGATTGGAAGAGGCCGGTCTTGTCGTTGACGGCGCCGGTGAACGAGCCCTTGCGGTGGCCGAAGAATTCGCTCTCCATGAGTTCACTGGGGATGGCGCCGCAGTTCACGGGCACGAAGGGCGCCTCGGCGCGGGCGCCCTGTTCGTGGAGCATGCGCGCAACCAGCTCCTTGCCGGTGCCCGACTCGCCGGTGATGTGCACGGGTGCCTGGCTCCGGGCGACCTTGCCGATGGTGTGGCGCAGGTGTTCGATGACCGGAGACTCCCCGAGCAGTTGCGCCTTGCCGCCCGTCACGTCCGCGCGGGGCACCTTGAGTGCACTCCCCACCAGTTTGCGCAGGACTTTCACGTCCAGCGGCTTCGAGATGAAGTCGAAGGCGCCCGCCTTCAGGGCGCGCACGGCCGTCTCCACATTGCCGTGGGCGGTGATCACGGCCACCGGCGTCTTGAGGCCCCGGCCCTGCATCCATTCAATCAGCTCGATGCCATCCCCATCTGGCAGGCGCATGTCGGTGAGGCACAGCTGGAATTCCCGGCGGGCCAGCCGGTCCCGGGCGGTGGCCACGTCGCCGCAGGTGCTGGCTTCGATATCCATGCGCTCCAGCGTCATCGCCAGGAGTTCCCGGATATCCGGCTCGTCGTCCACCACCAGTGCAACAGGCCGCGCCATGGTCTAGTTTTCCCAGCGCGCCGGGTCAGCGAAGACGATGCGGAAGATACTGCCTTGGCCCGGCCGGGGTTCGTGGATCAGTGCGGCCCGATTGCACTCGCAAAGCTCCCGGGAGATGAACAGGCCGAGACCGCTGCCGCCATTCCGGCCCGTGGCGAAGGGCTCGAAGATCTGCTCGCGGAGCGCTTCGGGAATGCCGGGACCGGAATCCGCCACCTCCAGGTAGGGACGGCGATTGCCGGGCAGCCGGCCGAAGCTGATTTCGACCGCAATGCCGCCGTTGCTGCTGGCGTACTTCACCGCGTTTTCGCAGAGGTTCCAGACGATCTGGCGCAGGTGGCTCGGGTCCATGCGCACTTCCACGTCTTCGGCAGGCAGCACCGTGACCTGGCCTTCGTGGAGTTCGAGGGTCGAGCTGAACTCGGCGGCAAACTCCCGCGTCCAGCTGCCAAGGTAGATGAGCTCAGGGCGGCTGTTTTCCCGCCGGGAGAGCTGGAGCACGTTCTCCACGATCTCGTTCACCCGCCTGGAGTTCGTCTGAATGATGTCGATCAGGCGGCGATCATCCGGGCTGAGGCCGGGAGATTCCTCCAGGAGTTGGCTGGCATGACTGAGCGCGCCCACCGGGTTGCGAATCTCGTGGGCGATACTGGCGGACAGTCGGCCCAGCGCCGCCAGCTTGGACTGCTGGACCTTTTGCGCCAGGAGCCCCGCATCTTCGAGGAACATCAGCACGGGTCCGTCCTCGCGGCCGCCGAGGGGTGCGAGGTAGGCGTTGATGCGGGTGCTCCCGTCGGCAGACAGGAACGAAGGCGGCTGCAGCAGCGGATTGCCCTGGCGCCGCCAGTCCGCGAGCATGCGGCTCAGATGGGGTGCCAGCCGCGCCAGGTCCTGCCCGGGCTCCCGGGTGCGGATGCCCGCGTGTTCGGCGGCAGACTGGTTGATCAGCCGGATCCGGTTCGCTTCATCCACCACCACGATGCTCTCCCGCAGGTTCTGGATGACGTACTCATTGAGCTGGGCGAGATTGGCCAGGTCGATGCCCCGCTGGCGGGCCAGGGCCTCGCTTTCCTCCAGCCGCCGGGCCAGCGGGTAGGCGGCCGAGGCGATCATGAAGATGATGGCGCCCAGCACCCCGGAAGCCACGAACTCCCCGCTGGGTGCGGTCTGATCCAGCACGTTGATGGCTTGTTCCGTGAGCACGGCAAGGGCAGCCACCGCCGCCCCAAAGAAGGCCTGCCGTCCGCGGAGGGTGAGACTGGCCGCGCCGACGAAGACCACGAGCAGGCCGCCGATGCCACTCTGGATGCCGCCGCTCGCGTGCATCAGCGCCGTCACCGCGAGAATGTCGGCGCCCAGCTCCAGCAGGGCCACCCGGGGCAGGACCAAAGGCCGTTGCCACTGCCAGGCGAGTATCCCCAGGGACAGCAGGCAGTAGGCCGCTGCCGCCAGGAGGAAGAGCTCCGGATCCCGGGTGCCCAGGATCGGCGCCACCGGGTAGCCCAGGGCAATGATCAGCATGCTCGAGCTGATCACGGCGCGGAACACCCCAACGAAGCGCAGCACCCGCCGGGACACCTCGTTGCCGATGGTCCGGGTGAAGTCGTCCGCGGCCGCGCGCAGCGGTGTGTGGAGCGTCTGTTCGACAGTAGCCATGCGTGCAGACCGGGAAGGCCAACGGGCATTATGTCTGGCGGCACGGCGGGATGCGTGACCGCCTTCCCACTTTGACTCAGCGCACAATTCCCCCACAATAGCCGCCTTCCATCCGGGGCACAGCGGCATGAATCTCCACGAATATCAGGCTAAAGAGCTGTTTCGGCGCTTTGGCATCCCGGTCCCCGCGGGCGAAGTGGCGGCCACCTCAGCCCAGGCGGCAGCAGCGGCAGGCCGGATTGGGGCCAATAAGCCGGGGAGCATTTGGGTGGTCAAGGCCCAGGTCCACGCCGGCGGCCGGGGCAAGGCGGGCGGCGTGAAGCTGGCCCGCAGCCCGGAAGAGGTTGGCCAGCTGGCCCGGAGCATGCTCGGCACCCGGCTCGTCACCAAGCAGACCGGCCCCCAGGGCATGCCCGTGAACCAGGTCTATGTGGAGTCCGGCAGCGAGATTGCCCGGGAGCTTTACCTGAGCCTGCTGGTCGATCGCAGCAAGGAGCGCATCGCTTTCATCGGCTCGGCAGCCGGCGGCATGGACATCGAGGAAGTTGCCGCGACGACGCCGGAAAAGATCCTCACCACCGCCGTCAATCCCGCCGCCGGCCTGCAGGCCTACCAGGCCCGGCAGCTGGGTTACGGCCTGGGCCTGAGCAACGAGCAGGTCATCCAGTTCGTGGCGCTGGCGATGAAGCTCTACCGCCTCTTCAACGACTGCGACGCCAGTCTGCTGGAGATCAATCCCCTGATCGTGACGGCCGCCGGCGACCTGGTGGCCCTCGACGGCAAGATCAACATCGATGAGAACGCGCTGTTCCGGCAACGGGAACTGCAGACCATGCGTGACCCCAGCCAGGAAGACGACATGGAGCGCCGGGCCGCCGAGCACGACCTGAACTATGTTTCCCTCGACGGCAACATCGCCTGCATGGTCAATGGCGCCGGCCTCGCGATGGCCACCATGGACCTTATCAAGCTCCACGGTGGCGCGCCCGCCAACTTCCTCGACGTGGGCGGTGGCGCCACACCGGAGCGGGTCGCGGCTGCCTTCAAGCTGATCCTCTCCAATCCCCAGGTGAAAGTGATCCTGGTGAACATCTTTGGCGGAATCGTCCGCTGCGACCTGATCGCGGAGGGCATCATCAGCGCGGTGCGGGACGTGAACGTGGCGGTGCCTGTGGTGGTGCGCCTCGAAGGCACCAACGTGGATCAGGGCCGGAAGATGCTGAAGGACAGCGGCCTGGCCATCACGCCAGCCGATGACCTCACCGATGCAGCCCGCAAGGCCGTCGCCGCCGTAGGAGCGGCTTCAGCCGCGACCCCCAACGCTGATCGCGCCTGAAGGCGCTCCTACAGGAAATTTCATGAGCGTTCTGGTCAACAAGACATCGAAGATTATCTGGCAGGGCCTCACCGGCAAGCAGGGGTCGTTCCACGCGCAGCAGTGCCTCGAGTACGGCACGCAGATCGTGGCGGGCTGTACGCCCGGCCGGGGCGGTACTGAACATCTCGGCATTCCCGTCTACAACACCATGCCGGAAGCCGTGAAGGCCACGGGCGCAGACGTCAGCGTGATTTTTGTCCCGGCCCCCGGCGCCGCCGATGCCATCCTCGCCGCCGCGGACGCGGGTGTGAAACTGGTCGTCTGCATCACCGAGGGCATCCCGGTGCTCGACATGGTGCGGGTCAAGGCGGCACTGAAGGAGTACGACTGCCGGCTGATCGGCCCTAACTGCCCCGGGATCATCACGCCGGGCGAGTGCAAGATCGGGATCATGCCCGGCTTCATCCACCAGCCAGGCCGGGTGGGCATCGTGTCCCGCTCGGGCACGCTGACCTACGAGGCCGTGTACCAGACCACCCGCAATGGCCTCGGCCAGACCACCTGCATCGGCATCGGCGGTGATCCGGTGCACGGCATGGATTTCATTGATTGCCTGGAGTTGTTCCAGCAGGATCCGGCTACCGACGGCGTCATTATGGTCGGTGAGATCGGCGGCACCGATGAAGAGGCCGCGGCCCGCTACATCCAGCAGCACGTGACCAAGCCCGTGGTGGCTTACATTGCGGGCGTCACCGCGCCGCCCGGCAAGCGCATGGGTCACGCCGGCGCCATCGTTTCCGGCGGCGAGGGCACGGCAGCCGCCAAGTTTGCCGCCCTGGAGAAGGCCGGTGTGCGCACGGTCCGCTCGCCTGCCGAACTCGGCAGCGCGATGCAGGAGTTGCTGCGCTGACCGACACGCTCCGTATCGCGCTGGCCCAGCAGCATTTCCTGGTGGGGGATGTGGCGGGGAATACCGCACGCATCGGTGCCCTGCTCGGCCAGGTGCAGAGTGCCGGGTCTGCCGACCTGGTGATGTTCCCGGAACTCGCCCTGTGCGGGTATCCGCCCGAAGACCTGCTGTATCACGCCGGCCTGCGCCGGCAGGTGACGGAGGGGCTTGCGCGCCTCGCCGCAGGTACCGGGGAGGTGGCGGCCCTCGTCGGCTACCCCGAGTACGCAGACCACCACATCTACAACGCCGTGGCGCTGCTGGTCGCCGGGAAGCAGGTCGCCAACTACCGCAAGTGCTGCCTGCCGAACTACAGCGTGTTCGACGAGGAGCGTTACTTCACGCCGGGCACAGGACCCACTGTCGTCGAGTTCCGGGGCGTGAGGCTCGGACTCGGCATCTGTGAAGACCTGTGGCAGCCAGAGCCATCGGCCCAGGCCACTGCAGCCGGTGCGGAGGTCATCCTCGCGATCAACGGCTCGCCCTTCGAGATCGGCAAGCAGGCCCAGCGTGAACAGGTGCTGGCGGCCCGGGCCCGGGAAACCGGCGTGCCGCTCGTTTATCTCAATATGGTTGGCGGGCAGGACGAACTGGTTTTCGATGGCGGCTCCTGTGTGGTCGAGCGTGGCGGCCGCACGGTGTTTCGCGCGCCGGCGCTCGAGCCCTGTATACCGGTGGTCAGACTCCGGCGCACGGCTGGCCGGGTCGAGCCCGACGGTGTGACCGGTCAGCTAACGCCGCTGCCGGAGGCCGTGGCCAGCGTCTACGGAGCACTGGTCACCGGAGTGCGCGACTACGTCCGGAATAACAGCTTTCCCGGGGTCGTTCTGGGGCTGTCCGGGGGCATAGACTCAGCGCTGACGCTGGCCATCGCGGTGGACGCGATCGGTGCGGCGGCAGTCCACGCCGTGATGATGCCCTACCGCTACACGGCGGCCATGAGCAGCGAGGATGCCGCGGCCCAGGCGTTGCACATGGGCGTCGACTACCAGGTGCTGCCGATTGACGGACTCGTCGAAGCCGCACGCACCGCGCTGGCGGGCCTGTTCGCGGGGCTGCCGGAAGATACGACCGAAGAGAATCTGCAGTCCCGTGCCCGGGGCATCCTGCTCATGGCGATCTCGAACAAGACGGGGCGTATGGTGCTGGCAACCGGCAACAAGAGCGAGATGGCGGTGGGCTATGCCACCCTCTACGGGGACATGGCCGGCGGCTTCGCCCCGATCAAGGACTGCACCAAGACGCTGGTGTACCAGCTGGCGCGCTATCGGAATTCCCTGTCGACCGTGATTCCAGAGCGCGTGATCACCCGGCCACCCAGTGCGGAACTGCGCCCTGATCAGAAGGACAGCGATTCACTGCCGCCTTACCCCGTCCTCGATCCGATTCTTGACGCGCTGATTCTTGAAAACCGGTCCGTGGAGGAGATCGCTGCTCGCGGCTTCGAGCCGGCGGTGACGGCGCGGGTGCTGGAGATGGTGCGGCGGGCCGAGTACAAGCGTCGTCAGGCGCCGCCCGGGGTCCGCATCTCGAGCCGCGCCTTCGGCCGGGACTGGCGCTACCCGATAACCTCCGGCTACCGGTCGGTGTCGGGCAGCTAGATGCCCATTTTGCCCAGGGCGTCAGCAACCTGACTCACGGCCCCGGACAGCCGGGGGTGATCGGATTCGAAGCGCAGCACCAGTTCCCGCAGGCGGGCCTCGGCCGACTGGTGCTCGCTCTGGCCAGCGGGCTGGCCCGCAGGCACATTCAGCTGGCGGACGTCCGTAAGCACCTGCTCCACGAGTTCCTGGGACCGGGCATCCAGAGAGCCCGCCGACTTCAGCTCCCGGTCGAGTTCGACGAGCAGTGCGTGCAACCGCTTCTGTTCCATTTCGCTGGCCCTGATCCTGAAGTGAACGCCCGAATGATCGGGGCATTATGCACGTTCGACTCCGGGATCCTTATACTGCCGGCCATGTCACTCCCCGACCACCTCCGCGTCGACCACCCCGACCAGCTCGCCCTCGTGGCCACAGCCCTCGGCGTCGCCCCCTGGGTGGCCCTCGACAGCGAGTCCAACTCGATGTTCGTGTATCGGGAGCAGGTCTGCCTGATCCAGATCAACGCCGGTGGCGCCTTCTTCGTCATCGACCCGCTGGCCCTGGGCGTGGTGGCCGGCCAGACCCCATCGACCGTGCTCGAACCCCTGCGCGCTGAGCTGGAACGCACCGACCGGCCGCTGTACCTCCACGGCGGCGAGTACGACGCGGCCTGCATGCGTCGCGACTTCGCGATCGCGATGGGCGGGGTCTGGGATACCCAACAGGCGGCGTCCCTGCTGGGCTGGCCGAAGACCGGCTACGGCAGCCTTGTCGAGGCCATGACCGGCGTCGTGCTGGGCAAGGCCTGGGCCACCTACGACTGGGCCACCCGGCCGCTGCACCCGGAGGCTCTGGCCTACGCCATCGACGACGTGGTCTACCTGCCGGGTATCGCCGCGACCCTCAAGGCCGCCGTCGCCGCCGCCGACATCGAGGATGAAGTCGGCCAGGCGAACCGGGTGGTCGCGGCGTCGGGGTGGAACGGCGGGTTCGATCCTGCGGGCATGTGGAGGATCCGCGACGTCAATGCCCTGGGACCGGACGGCCTGCGGGTCCTCGCCCGGCTCTACGCCTGGCGTGATGGCGCCGCCCAGGCCGAGAACCTGCCGGCGGGGCGCATGATCAACAACGAGGTGCTCGGCCTGCTTGCCCGACACCCGCCGGTTACGCTGGCGGACCTCCGGAAATCCCGGCTCAAGGGCTACATCGTCGACCGCTACGGCAACGCACTGCTGGAGGCGATGGCCCTGGCCACGGGCGATCCCGTGCCCGCCCGCCTGGCGTTCCTGCGTATGACGCCGGAGGCCCAGGCCCGGGAGCAGCGCCTCAAGACCTGGCGGCGCGACGAAGCGGAGCGCCGGACCAAAGCAGACGGGCGCACGGTGCCGCTGCAGCTCGTGTTGCCGGCGCGAGCCCTGGAGCATCTCACCCTCCACGGTGCCAGGGATCTCGCCGCCGTGCCCCAGCTCGGGGCGCGCCGCGCCGCCCGCTATGGGGATGCGTTGCTCGGCGTCTGCGGGTGAACGACCAGCCGCCTGCCAGCACCTTTGCCTCGCTGGGCCTGCCACCACCCCTCGCCCGGGCGATTGACGTGCTGGGTTTTGCGCAGATGACGCCGGTGCAGGCCCACGCACTCCCGAGCCTGCTGGCGGGCAAGGACGTGATCGCCCAGGCGCGTACCGGCAGCGGCAAGACCGTGGCGTTCGGCCTGGCGCTGCTGGCCCGCATCGACAGGGATCTCGACCGGGTGCAGGTCCTCGTCCTCTGTCCCACCCGGGAGCTGGCCGATCAGGTCAGCACCGAGGTGCGGCGCCTCGCCCGCTTCATTCCCAACCTCCGGGTCATCACCCTCTGCGGCGGGGTACCGGTGCGGTCCCAGACGCCGTCGCTGCAGATCCCTCCCCACGTCATCGTCGGCACCCCGGGACGCATCCTCGATCACCTGGGCCGCGGCACGCTGGAGTTCTCTGCGCTGCGGGTGCTGGTGCTCGACGAGGCCGACCGCATGCTCGACATGGGCTTCCTCGACGCCATCACGGCCGTCGTCGACCAGGCCCCGAAGGTGCGCCAGACGCTGCTGTTTTCAGCGACCTACCCGGATGAGATCCGTGCCTTGAGCCGCCGCCTGCAGAGCAGTCCCGTCGAGGTGACGGTTGATAACGCCGTCAGTCCCACCGAGCTCGAGGAGCTCTTCTTCGAGGTCGAGTCGGGGAGCCGGAGCGACGCCCTGGCCGCGCTGCTGCTGCACTATCAGCCCGAATCAGCGCTGGTCTTCTGCCACACCCGTAACGACGTCCGGGACGTGGCGGCCGAGCTCGCGAAACGCGGCTTCTCCGTGCTGGCGCTGCACGGTGAGCTGGAACAGCGAGAGCGGGACGAAGCACTGCTGCGGTTCGCCAACCAGAGCTGTGCGGTGCTGGTCGCGACGGATGTCGCCGCCCGCGGGCTCGACATCAAGGGGCTGGCAGCCGTCGTGTCCTGGGAGCTGTCCACGGACCCCGATATTCATCTCCACCGGATCGGCCGCACCGGTCGTGCCGGCCAGAAGGGGCTCGCGCTCGCCCTCTGTTCACCCCGGGAGCGGGGCCGCATCGCCGGCCTGGAGCTGAAGGCCGGGGCTCCCGTGCGCTGGGGCCAGCTGCCGGCCCACGACCACCGCGCACCACCGCCCGCGTTGATGACGACCCTGATCATCGAAGGTGGCCGGCAGGACAAGCTGCGTGCTGGCGATCTACTCGGCGCCCTGACGGGTGACGTCGGCCTGCCCGGTGACGCGGTTGGCAAGATCGACATCGGCCTGCAACGCGCCTACGTGGCGATCCGCAGTGACCGGGCCGCCGCCGCGCTGCGCGGGTTGCGCGCCGGCAAGATCAAGGGCAAGGCCTTTCGCGTCTATCAGCTTGGCAGC
>JBBQJK010000053.1:0-9608 GCA_038325835.1 Gammaproteobacteria bacterium | reverse complement strand
AGTGCACGAATCACGGCGTGCATCTGCTGGGCGATATCAGCGCAGTCCCGGCCCGCTTCCACCATGCCCGCGATGGTCTGGAGATGGCCTGTGGCGCGGCGCAGGCGATTGACCACGTCCTTGTGGCTGCGGTGTGTCGCTGCATCGTGACTATGGACAGCAGGTTTTGCGGCGGGCATGCGGAACCCCTCGATCGGATTGAAGGTGTATTCTTATCCTCTCCTGGGGGATAGGTCAAGAGCAGGGATCGCGACGGAAGCCGCTCCTACAGTGCCTTGCGCAGCGCGCCACAGACGGTCCGCAGAACGGCCACTCGGGCGTAGCGCTTGTCATTGGCCGGAATCAGGTGCCAGGCCGCGAGTCTGGTACTGGTGCGGGCGACCATGTCGTTGACGGCTGTGACGTAGTCGGCGCGACGGGCGCGGTTCCGATAGTCGTCTGCCCCAATGCGGTACTTTTTGTAGGGCGTCTTCTCCCGCGCGGTAAAGCGGTCCAGCTGCTCATCCGCATCGATGTGCAACCAGAACTTCAGCAGAACAATGCCCTGACCGACCAGCTGGCTCTCGAAATCCAGAATTTCGGTGTAGGCGCGCTCCCACTCCTCCGGGCGCGCGAGGCCCTCAACTCGCTCGACCAGGACCCGGCCATACCAGCTGCGGTCGAAGATCGTCATCTGCCCCGGTCGTGGCAGTTGGCTCCAGAAGCGCCACAAGTAGTGGTATGACTGTTCTTCCTGGGATGGCGCCGCAATCGGCACGACCTGATAGTCCCGCACCTCCAGCCCCCGGGTCAGACGCCGGATGGCGCCACCTTTGCCCGCCGCATCCCAGCCCTCCACCACCACGATCGTCGACAGCCCTTGCTCCCGGGCCTCGCGGGTGAGCCGGGCCAGTGCTCCCTGCTGCTTGTCTCGCGCTTCCGCGTAGGCATCGTTGTCACTAAAACGCATGGCCAGATCCACTGCAGCAAGCGCATTGGGCGTCCGCGCAAGGTTGCGTCTGCCGCGCAGGATGCTTGCCGGGCGGGGATTACGCCGCGCCAGCAACCGCTGGAGGCCCGTAAGGAGGAGCCGGGCAACCGCCAGATTGCGCACTCTCTCCTGGGTACCATCGATGACGTGCCAGCGGGCCAGGGGCGAGTCCGTCGCTTCCAACAGCCGGTCCGCCAGCGGCACCCAGCGGTCCCAGTTCTCCCGGACGGCTTCGTCCGAGTCCAGCATCTGCCAGGGCCCGTCTGCCTCCGGTCGATCGCCTGCCAGACGGCGCTTCCGCTCCTTGCGGGGCAGGTGCAGCCAGAACTTCAGGACCAGAGCACCATCCGCCGCCAGCGCCTGCTCGAAGCGGGCCGCGTGGCTGACGTAGGCATCAAAGCCCGCGTCATCCAGCTCTCTGGAAAGCCGACTGCGGATCGGCGCGGCCGCCCAGCCTCCCACGATCAGTCCGATACGGCCCCGCGGGGCTAAAGCAGCCCAGAAGCGCCAGTAAGGCGGGCGCTGCCGGTCGCCCTGACTCGGCTCGGGGGCGACCGTGGTATCCAGATAGCGTGCATCCAGCCATTCGTGCAGCAACTGCACGACTGCGTTGATGCCGCGGCGGTCATCGCCGGATACAAGAATCAGGACGGGCAACCGGGCCTGCTGAAGATCGAACTGCGCATTGACCAGCTCGATCCGCAGCCGCTCCTTCTGCCGCACGTAGTGCGGCTTGGAAACCTCCTGATCGGCCCGAAGGCCAGACTCGAGCAGTGCCTGCAAACCCACTCACGACCTCCGCTGGTATCGCGAACGAAACTCTAACACTGCTGTTAACATCCTCTCCGAATGCCCAACTTCACCCGCTACCAGTGGACTGTCCTGGCTGCCGCCTGGCTCGGGTGGGGATTCGATGTCTTTGATGGCTTGCTCTTCAACTACGTGGCCCCCAACGCCGTACCGACCCTGCTGGGACTGCCGCTGGGCTCGCCGGAAGCCCGCTCGGCCACCCTGTACTGGACTGGCCTGCTTACGTCCCTCTTTCTCATTGGCTGGGCCGTCGGCGGTGTGATTTTCGGTGTGTTTAGTGATCGCTATGGTCGCCGCCGAACCCTGATGGTCACCATGGTGCTTTATGCCGTGGGAACGGCAGCCTGCGCGTTCGTCACGGATATCTGGCAGCTGATGGCCTGCCGGCTCATTGCGAGCCTCGGAATCGGCGGGGAATGGGCTGCGGGTGCCGCAATGGTGGCCGAGGTGGTCGATGAAAAGGACCGGGTGGAGGCCGGCGCCCTGCTGTATACGGCAGCGCCGTTCGGCCTGTTCCTGGCCACGGGAGTCAACGCCCTCGTGGCTGGCAATCTGTTGATTGAAAGCCCGGAGACCAGCTGGCGCTTCGTCCTGCTGTTCGGTTTGCTGCCCGCCGGGGTCGCCTTTCTGGTGCGCCTCTTCGTCAAGGAGCCAGAGCGCTGGGTCGCTGCCGCCCGCAGCGCGCCGCCACCGCGCATCCGGGAACTCTTGACTCCGGTCTTCTGGCCGAGGACCCGCAGTGCGCTGCTCATGACCTTTGTCGCCCTGCTGACCTGGTGGAGCTGCAACGCTTTCATTCCGGTAGTCAGTGCCACGCTCGGCCAGGCCGCGGCCGCGGCGGCGGGCCTCGACAAGTCAGCCACCAATGCGCTGGTGGAGAGCTGGAAAACAATCGCGACCACATCATTCAATCTGGGCGGGCTGATCGGCACGCTACTCACGGTCCCCATCGCGAAGCGCTTCGGCCGCCGGCCGATGTTTGCCGTGTACTTCGGCGTCGCAGCGCTGTCACTGATGGCTACTTTCGGCCTGGACATGGCGGACGAGATCCGGCTGTACATGTACTTCTTCATTGGCCTTAGCGTGTTTGGCGTCTTCGGCAGCTTTACCTACTACCTGCCCGAACTCTTCCCCACTCGGCTCCGGGCCACGGGTTCCGGGTTCTGCTACAACATTGGCCGGATCGTGGCAGCGGGCGGGCCCTTCATGATCGGCTCGGTGGCGGCAGCGGGCGCCGGCGCCCCGGAGGTCATTCTGAATGCCCTCTTTGCGGTTGCCTTCGTCCCCCTCATAGGCCTGCTGTTCATTCCCTGGGTCATCGAGACTCGCGGCCAGCAGTTGCCCCCGTAGGAGCGCCGACCGGCGCGATCAGGACAATTCGCGCCTGAGGACGCTCCTGCGGGTCCGTTTGTAACCGGTCTATAACTGACGAGGGGCCCCGGGGCCGGTATTGTTCCCGGCCCATGTCCATTACTCTCGATCAGGTCACCAAGCAGTACCAGGGCAACCCGGTCGTCAATGACGTTTCCCTGGCGGTAGCCGAAGGCGAGTTCTTCGTTCTTCTGGGGCCCAGCGGCAGCGGCAAGAGCACTCTCCTCCGCGCCATCGCCGGTCTGACCGCGGCTGATCATGGCCGCATCGCCCTGTTCGGCCGCGACGTCACCCAGGTTTCAGCGCGGGAGCGGGAGGTCGGCTTCGTCTTCCAGAACTACGCACTGTTTCGCCACATGACGGTGGGCGAGAACATCGAATTTGCACTCCGGGTAAGGCGGGTAAAGCCAGCGGAGCGCGCCAGACGGCGGAAAGAGCTTCTGGAACTCATCGGCCTGCCTGGCATGGACGACCGCCTGCCTACCCAGCTGTCCGGCGGACAGCAACAGCGCGTGGCGGTTGCCCGTGCCTTGGCGCACAAGCCCAAGGTCCTGTTGCTCGACGAGCCCTTCGGCGCCCTCGACGCGAAGATTCGCGAGGAACTGCGCCGCACGATCCGCTCGGTACAACGGGAGCTGGGTATCACCACGGTCCTCGTGACCCACGACCAGGAAGAGGCCTTTGCCCTGGGTGACCGGCTTGGAGTCATGAACTTCGGCAGGCTGCTGGAAACCGGCCGGCCGACCGAGCTCTATACCCGTCCTGCCACCCGTTTTGTCGCCACGTTTCTGGGGGCTGCCAACCTTCTGCTCCGCCGCGAGGCGCGCTCGGGTTCTGACCTGGCGCCCGCCGGGCCGGAAGCACAAACGGACAGCCCGCTACGTGACCGCCGCGACCAGGAAGTGGTGGCGATGCTCCGTCCCGAAGAAGCAGAACTGGCGCCTGACCGGGATGCCCTGCGGACCACCTTTCTCGGCTATGGCCACGTCGAAGAACTGCAGTTTACTGGCGCGCTGGAGCGCTTGCGCATCCGGATGGGCGTAGAGGGGGCCGCGCGCAGCAGTGATGGGGAAACCAGCGCCATGCCTCCGGTGTGGATCGATGTCACACGCACACAGCCGGAGCAACGAGCCTTTCCCCTGGCGTCGGGCCAGCTGGTGGCCGTCGGGACCCGGCGGATTCACGTTCTGCCCACTCCGTTGTCGAGTTTCACCGTGTGTGCGGAATCCCGCGAGAGTGCGGCCAGGCTGATGGAAAATCCGTGGCTGGTCGACCTGACCATCCGCATGCAGACCCGGCTCTCCGCCCAGGTGGAACCCCTGGTGGCCAAGGACGGAGCCTCCCCGGTCGTCGCGCCCGCCGGTGTAGCGGTGGTTACCGCCGGGCCAGACTGCCCGGCCAGAGTTCGCCGACTGCTCGCACGAGGGGTGACGCCCGTGCTGTGCCTGCCGGAGGACGCGGCCCCGCCCAGCCGGGTGATCGTGCATTTCGCCGGCCAGGTCGCCCGGCGCGCCACGCTCGCGGTAACAGCCAGCCTTCTGCGGCATGTCCCCGCTGAAGCGGTATTTCTCGGCATCCTGCCGGGCGACAGTTCAGAGAGAACCCGCACAGCCGGCCTCCGCCAGCTGCTGGATGTGCGCTCCGAAGCCCAGGCTGGTCATGGTCTCGACGTCCGCACGGAACTGCGTCTGGGTGAACGCATTGAGGAACTGCTGCGGGAGCTCGAGGCGCAACCGGGCCAGATGTTGATTCTGGGCCTGCCGGAGCCGGGCTCACTCCCGGACAGTTTTGAAGCACTGCTGACCCAGTCGCCGGGCTGGCCCGTTCTGCTGGCCTGACCCAGGGATCGACGCAGGCAGTGAGCGGCTTCCGCCAACCGAGCGTGCTACCGGGCTTTGGCCTGACCCTGGGCTTCGCCACCTTTTTCCTGAGCGCCATTGTGCTGCTGCCGCTGGCGGCGCTGGTGCTCAAGACCGCGAGCATGAGCTGGGCAGAGTTCCTGGAAGTTGTGTTGAGCCCCCGCGCCCTGGCCTCCTACCGGCTGTCCTTTGGTGCCTCCCTCGTCGCCGCGCTGATCAATACGGTGTTTGGGTTCATCGTGGCCTGGACTCTCGTCCGCTACGATTTCCCCGGCCGCAAGATCCTGGATGCCATGATCGACATGCCGTTTGCGCTCCCCACGGCAGTATCCGGCATTGCCCTCACGGCGGTTTTCGCCGAGAACGGCTGGATTGGCCAGTATCTCGAGCCCTACGGCATCAAGGTGGCCTACACCTGGCTGGGGGTGACCGTGGCACTGACGCTGATCGGCCTGCCGTTTGTCGTTCGCTCTGTGCAGCCATCGCTGCTGGAGGTCCAGCGGGACCTGGAGGACGCTGCCGAGACCTTGGGCGCGACGCCTTTATACATCTTTCGTCGGATCATCTTTCCCACGGTCGTCCCGGCACTGGCGTCTGGCTTCACCCTCGCCTTCGCCCGGGGCATTGGTGAGTACGGGTCGGTAATCTTCATTGCCGGTAATCTGCCGATGAAAACCGAGATCACGCCGCTGCTGATCGTGATCAAGCTGGAGGAGTTCGATTACAACGGCGCCGCAGCGTTGGGCTTTGTGATGCTGGCCATGTCCTTCGTGATGCTGCTGTCGATCAACCTCGTGCAGGCCTGGGCCCGGCGCGGGGTCGTTGCGGCGCGACGCTGATGGTCGGAATCACCGCCGGCAGCGTGGCAGAGATTTCCAGCCGTCCCGGCCGGCGGACCCTGGCTGCGGTGCTGACCCGCTGGACCTTCATTGGGCTGTCGCTGGGCTTTCTGGCGGCAGTCCTGCTTGCGCCTCTCGCTGCGGTCTTCACTACTGCCCTGAGCGAGGGCGTGGCCGCCTACTTCAGGAGCTTTGCCGACGTCGACACGGGAGCGGCGATTCGTCTAACCCTGTTTACAGCCGCAATCGTCGTGCCCCTGAACACTATCTTCGGGATCTGCGCGGCCTGGGCCATCGCCAAGTTCGAATTCCGCGGCAAGACCTTCCTGATGACACTCATCGACCTGCCTTTTGCCGTTTCCCCGATCGTCTCTGGCCTGGTCTACGTGCTTCTGTTCGGGGCCCAGGGATGGTTCGGGAGCTGGCTTGTGGAGCACAATATCGAGGTAATTTTTGCCCTCCCCGGCATCATTCTGGCAACCCTGTTCGTGACCTTTCCCTACGTGGCCCGGGAGCTGATCCCGCTGATGGAGCAACTGGGCAATGACGAAGAGGAAGCCGCGATGACTCTGGGGGCCAGTGGACTGATGACCTTCCTCCGGGTCACGCTGCCGAAAATCCGCTGGGGCCTGATCTACGGCGTGATTCTCTGCAACGCGAGGGCCATGGGGGAGTTCGGGGCTGTTTCCGTGGTCTCGGGACACATCCGTGGGCTGACGACGACCATGCCCCTGCACATCGAGATCCTGTACAACGAGTATGCCTTCGTGGGTGCATTTGCCGTGGCGTCCCTGCTGACCCTGCTGGCTGTGGTTACACTCATCGTCAAGAGCCTCATGGAATGGCAGGCCAGTCGGGCGAGTGGGAACTGAAGATGTCTGACTGGCGGGAACTGCTGCGGATTACCCCGGGCGCCGGCCGCCTGGACCCTGGCAAGCTGAGCCTGGGCACGCTGCTGGCAGGCATCAACGTGCTGCTGGTTATCATCGTGATCGGCGGCATCAGCCTGGTTGCCGTTGACCTGCTTCGTGACCTGGCAGACGACCAGGGCCTCGCCCGCGTGCAGGTGGCCGGAGCCACGGTCCGCGAGGATATCCGCGAGATCGCCGATGACACCTTGCTGGCAACCCGTGCGCTGGCCGAGCGCCCCACGCTTCAGCGCCTCTGGCGCGAACAGCGCGTGCGGTCGCTGGAGGCCTACATGAAGCGCATCTGCCAGGCCGGGCAGATCTCGGGCTGCGCACTGACGGCGCCCGGCAGCAGCCCGATCTTCGCTGGCATGCCGCTACCCTGGGATGACATCCTGGATGCCAGTGCCGAGCAGGGCGAGCGTCTCCTGGTGGCCCCGACCACCACGGGGGACACGCTCGTGGGCGCCGTAGCCAGCATTCCCGCCGGTTCCTCAGAAGCACCGGCAGCGAAGCTGATCCTGATTCGCGCCCTGGACGCCGAAACCGCCGCCCGACTCTCAAAGCGCGCCGGGATGGCGGTGCGCCTGCTCAACTACAACACCTTTGCCGACGAGGGGGCCGACAACTTCACCCCTCTGCACACCCTGGCCCTGGGCAACGGCCGACTCACGGCGGAGCGCCTTGAAGCCCCCGGCATGTATGCCTCCAGCCTTCCGTTGTTCGCCTCCACAGGTGAAGCGATCGGCCTGATCGAGACCCGGCTGCCCGTCGCGATCGTCGAGTCTTCTGTTGATGCGCTGATCCGGGAGTTGCTGCTCGTCGCACTCCTGCTGGGCATTCTGGCAGGACTGGCGGGCATCGTTCTTGGACGCTGGGTAGCCAATCCGGTCCGGGACCTGACGGCTGCGGCGAGCCGCCTCGGACAAGGCGATTTCTCCACCTCCATTCCGGTGGCCGGGGCTGCAGAGGTCGGCACGCTGGCGAGCACGATGGAGGACATGCGGCGCAGCTTGGTTGACCTGACCGATACTCTGCGGAGCCGCGAGGCCGAGGCCCAGGCCGTACTGGATGGCATTGTCGAAGGCGTCTACGCGGTGGACCGGGAGCGCCGGATCCGTTACCTGAACCCAAGGGCCGCCGAACTCCTGGGGGTCTCGGCCAACGAGGCGGTGGGCAGGTTCTGCGGGGACGTGCTGAAGCCAGCGGTAGACGATGGCCCGCGGCCTTGCGAAACCAACTGCCCGATTCTGCAGGCGCGCACCCTGGGCTCTGCCCGCGCGACCGAGCGCCTTGTGCCCCGTGCGGGTGCGGCCCGCACGACGGTGATCACCAGTTCGGCAATCGTGGATGACCTCCAGGTCCAGGTCATCCGCGACGAAACAGAGCTTGAGGGCGTCCGGCGAGCCCGCGACTCTGTGCTGGCGAATATCTCCCACGAGTTCCGGACACCACTAGCGGCCCAGCTGGCGTCCATCGAGTTGCTGCGCGATGGCCTCGACAGCCTCGAGCCCCAGGCGCGCCGGGATCTGGTTCTCTCGCTGGAACGCGGTACGGTCCGCCTGACCCGCCTGATCGACAACCTGCTCGAGAGCGTGCGTATCGAGTCCGGCCAGCTCAGCCTGCGGCGTCAGTCTGTCGTGCTGACTGACGTGATCGATCAGGCCAGAGGCCTCATCGAAGCGCTGATGGTCCAGCGGCGCCAGGTGTTGCAGATTGAGCTGCCTGAATCCCTGCCCTCCATTTATGGCGACAGTCCGCGGCTCACCCAGGTGTTCGTCAATCTTCTCGCGAATGCGAGCAAGTTCGCGCCGGAGGGCTCCACCATCCGGATCGGCGGCCGCCAGCAGGGCGAACGGGTGGAGGCTTGGGTGGAGGATGAGGGAACAGGGGTTCCTGACCTGGCGGACACGGCCATCTTCGACCGCTTTTACCGCGGCAGGGACGAGGAGCCGGAACCCACGGGACTGGGACTGGGACTGTGGATCGTCAAATCGATCGTTGAACGGCACGGCGGCCAGGTCAGCGCCGGCCGCACGACGGAAGGCCGCACGCGCTTCAGCATCCTGCTGCCCGTGGCCCGGACTGAATGAAGATTCTGGTTGCCGACGATGATCGGGACCTTCTGGAACTCGTCGCCTTCATGCTTGCCCAGGACGGCTACCTGGCGCTGAAGGCGGGGGACGGCCCGTCCGCACTCAGTATCTTTGCGGCAGAGGCCCCGGACCTGCTGATCCTCGATATCAACATGCCAGGGTTGAGCGGGTTTCAGGTCTGCGAGGCAGTACGGAGGACTTCCCGCGTCCCCGTCATGATGCTCACGGTGCGGGGTGAAGAGGAGGACCTGGTGCGGGCCCTCGAAATCGGTGCCGATGACTACCTGAACAAGCCCTTCAGCCCACGCACCCTGCTGGCCCGGGTCAAGGCGCTGCTGCGCCGGGCACGCCTGGAAGCGGCTTCGCCGGTAAGCGCCGGACGCCTGAAGCTGGATCTGGAGGAGCACACGCTGCAGATAGGCGCCCAGCCGGCGATCCGCCTGACCAAGCTGGAACTCCGGCTACTGCAGTTCCTGCTGGCCAATCACGGCCACGCCGTGAGCTCCGATCGACTGTTGACGCAGGTCTGGGGACACCGGGGAGCCGGTGACCGGGAGCTGCTGAAGCAGCTGGTCCATCGCGCGCGGCAGAAGATCGAGCGGGAACCCGCCAACCCGGAGATTCTGCAGACGGTGCCCGGGGCTGGCTATCGCCTGCTCGTAGACTGAGAACGGGCCTGTAGGAGCGCCTTTAGGCGCGATAGCTATCGACAATCGCGCCGGTCGGCGCTCCTACAGCCGCTCCTACAGCCGCTC
>JBBQJK010000052.1:0-9656 GCA_038325835.1 Gammaproteobacteria bacterium | reverse complement strand
ACCTCCGCCAGGGTGACCTGAACGGGCTGCGGCCGGGAGAGATACCAGGCCAGCACCGCGGCGGCTGCGATAAAGGCCAGCAAGGCAAAAATGCGCACACCGCGACTACCCACGTCAGTGTTACTCCGGGGGGAACAAATGTCCGCCGAAGTATAAGGGGCCACGTGCTACTGTTCATCCGTACAGCTACTGATCTTTGGGAGGCTCCGGCCCTTGTCCCTGCCACCGGGTTCCGTCATTCGCGGCCGCGGCGTCGCAACCCGTCCCGCCGGGCGCTTTGCGCGGGAGGAAACGTGCCCCGAACCGGACGATGACGACCCGCCGGCTCCCGCACCCGGGACCGAACTGATCCCCGAGACGATTCGCAGCATCATTTCCCGCAATCAGTCGCCGGATATTCCCTTCGAGCAGTCGATCAATCCCTACCGGGGCTGCGAGCACGGCTGCGTCTACTGCTACGCGCGGCCTTCCCACGCCTATATGGATCTGTCGCCGGGACTCGACTTCGAGCAGAAGATCTACACCAAGCCGGAGGCCGCTGCCGTCCTGCGCCAGGAACTTTCCAGGCGTGGCTACCGCTGCTCGCCCATCACGCTGGGCGCCAACACCGACGCCTGGCAGCCCGCGGAGCGGGAGCTCCGCATCACCCGCCAGATCCTGGAAGTGCTCGTGGAGTTCCGGCACCCGGTGAGCATCATCACCAAGTCGGCACTGGTGGAGAGAGACCTGGACCTCTTGCAGGATCTTGCCAGGGACAACCTCGTACACGTGCTCGTCAGCGTGACGACCCTGGACGACGAGCTGAAGCGCCGCATGGAACCCCGCACCGCAGGGCCCAAGCGGCGGCTCAAGACGGTCAGCCGACTGAGTGCAGCGGGCATTCCCTGCGGGGTGCTGGCCGCGCCGATGATTCCCGGGCTCAACGATCACGAACTCGAAAATATTCTGGCGGCCTCTGCGGACGCCGGTGCCCGCTTCGCCGGCTATGTGCTGCTCCGCCTGCCCCACGAGGTGGAGCCGATCTTTGCAGACTGGCTGCAGCTCCAGTACCCGCTGAAGGCGGCCAAAGTGCTGAGCCTGATTCGCCAGGTGCGGGGCGGTAGTTTGAACGATGCGCAATTCGGCAGCCGCATGCGCGGCTCCGGACCGTTAGCCGCCCTGCTGGCCCAGCGGTTTGCCGCCGCCTGTCGCCGGCACGGGTTCACGCGGGAGTCGGAGGCAGCGTTGGATAGCACGCGGTTCAGGGTACCGGAGGGGCCGGGGACCCAGCTGAGCTTGCTGGGTTGAGGAAATACTACTTATGGATGTTTCTACATCCATAGCGTAGCCTTCCGTGGTCAATGGCTGCTCTTACATCTACCTATGCCTTCCTCAAACACGACTGAAGAACTGGAAGCCCAGTTGGGCCTGCAGATCCGGGCGCTGCGGCTGCGCCGGAACGTGGACCAGCAGGCCCTTGCCGAGCAGGCAGGCGTCGCCCTGAGTGCCCTGAAGAACGTGGAATCCGGCAAAGGGTCGACGCTGAAAACCCTGCTCAAGGTGCTCCGCGCGCTGGACCGCCTGGACTGGATCAGCAACCTCGCACCCACGGTCTCCATCAGCCCGCTGCAATTGCTGAAGCAGAAAGCCCCGCGCCAACGCGCGTCCGCGTCACGCACACCATCGACCGTCCGGCGCTGACGACGCCTCCTGCTTCATGTACCGGAAGGTCGGCGTCGTCGAGGTCAGGATCTGGGGTCGCCTCGTTGGTGCCGTCGCCCGGGACCCCCGACTCGACTACTACGCCTTCGAGTACGCGCCGGAATTCATCGCCTCACATCTCGAACTGGCACCGCTGACGATGCCGTTGTCTGCAGCCGGCAGCGCCTTCATTTTCACCGACCTGCCGACCACCACGTTCCAGCGCCTGCCGGCGATGCTGGCAGACGCCCTGCCCGATGATTTCGGCAACGGGCTGATCGATGCCTGGATGGCGACCAAGGGTATCGCCAGGGATGCCATCACCCCGCTCGACCGGCTGGCCTATATGGGCAAACGGAGCATGGGTGCCCTGGAATTCCGCCCGGTGCGGGGGCCTACGGCGAAAAGCAGCACGGCGGTGCAACTCTCAGGGCTGGTGGACAGTGCCCGTCAGGCCATTCATGGCGAGCTGAATAACGATCGGAACGCCAGTGCGGCCCTGAAACAAATTCTCCAGGTGGGCACCTCGGCGGGCGGTGCCAGGGCCAAGGCCACCATCGCCTGGAATCCGGTCACGCTCGAGATGCGCGCCGGACTCTTTGAAACGGAGCCGGGATTCGAGCACTGGCTGCTGAAGTTCGACGGTATCGGCAGCGACCGGGAACTGGGTTCCACACAAAGCTACGGCCGCATCGAGTACGCCTACTCCCTGATGGCCCGGGCGGCGGGGATCCAGATGGCCCCCTGCCGGCTGCTGGAAGAGAACGGTCGCGCTCACTTCATGACGCGGCGTTTCGACCGGGATGGCAACCAGAAGCTCCATTTGGAAAGCCTGTGCGCGCTCCGTCACCTGGACTTCAGGCAGAAGGCGTCCCACGACTACAACCAGTACCTTCAGACGCTGGTGGAGCTGGGTCTAGGTCCAGACGCACTGGACGAGGCCTTCCGCAGGATCGCTTTCAACGTGCTGGCGAAAAACTGCGACGATCACACGAAGAACTTTGCCTTCCTGCTGCCTGAGGGTGGCCGCTGGCAACTCGCGCCCGCCTACGACGTGACCTTTGCCTACAACCCGAAGGGTGAGTGGACCTACCAGCACCTGATGTCCGTCAACGGCAGGTTTGCCGGCATTACGCGGGACGATCTGCTCACGGTTGCGGACCGGTTCGGCATCGGCCGGGCCCCGCACATTCTCAAGGCCGTCCAGGAGGCCGTGGCTGCCTGGCCGGACTTTGCGCGAACGGCAGGGCTGCGGGACAAGGATGTAAGCCGGATTGGCAGGGAGCACATCAAGACAACCGGTTAGAGCCTCACCTCAGGCTCTGATTGCCGGATTTGCCCAGGCCGTCGGCGCGCGGCAGGTAGAGCCGCGGGCTTGGCTATGAGCCATCCGTGGTCGGGGGCCGCGCCACGATCCGGAAACGCACCTTGATTTGATCTCGCACGGATAGCAGGCCACCCATCACCGTGAACGGCGTCAGGCCCAAGTCCTTGTGAGTGACGGTGAACGCGCCAGTTGCCTGTAGTTCTTTCGGTCCTTGTTCCACCCGAACCGGCACCCGCAGTTCGTGGGTCTGGCCCTTGACCTCAATAGAAACCGTCATGGTGTACTCAGGACCTCGCCCTTCAACCTTCCGGCTGGTCAGCCGGATAGCGGGAAAGCGCGCGGCGTCCAGCAACGGTTCACTCAGCATGTTCTTGCGGGTCCCGCTCATCGCAGCGTTATCCACGACGTCCTGAAAGTCCTCGCCCTCCTCAGACCGGCGTTCGGCGTTGTCCACCACCAAGCTCGCGACCGGCAGCACCAGGCTGACCCGCGGCTCTTGGCCCTTGTCGCCGACGAGAATGTCCCCCTGGAGCGACCGGCTGCTCACCACGTGATTGTGGCCGAGCCGCGCCATGGGCCCGTCGCGATAGACCAGCACCCGCACGTCCGATTCGGCGGACACCACGCGATACCGGGTGTAGCCGGCCGGGACTTCCAGACTGACCGGCGGCGTGGCTCCTGGTTCAGCCGGCGTGACGGGCGCGGCTTCCCGGACGGGGCGACAACCCGACTGGAACAGGAGCAGGGCTGCGAGGAGCAGCAACCCGGCCGGGCGGCCGGAGGAAACGGCTGGCGTTAGCGGCATGGACCCACGCCGTGGCGGAAGAGACGAGCAGTATTACCCGAAGTAGTCCTTCGGATCGAGGCCAAAGGCTCCGGGCTCCAGGCCGCGGAGAATCCAGCGGGCGTCGTCACCATCGCCACCGGCTGGCTTTCCCTTGAGATCCAGCAGCGCCTGGCGGCTGACCGGCGTCTTGGCGGCAGTGAGCAGCAGCATCAGCTTGGGGCGCAGCCGCTGCACCCGGTTCTGTTCGATCACGAGCGCCACTTCGCCAGTGTTCAGCTCGACCAGTGAACCTGTGGGAAACATGCCGACCGCCTGCACGAACTGCTCCACAAGCTCGGGCTGAAAACCTGTTCCGGACAGGCCGTTGAGTTCCCGGACCGCGTCATAGGCAGACCTGGCCGGTGCGTAAGGCCTCTTGGTCGTCATCGCGTCAAAGGAGTCGATCAGGCCGGCAATGCGCCCGAACACCGGCACATCCGCACCCTGGAACCCCTTCGGGTAGCCCGAGCCGTCATGCCGCTCGTGGTGATGCTGGATCATGGCCAGAACATCGGCGTTCAGGCCCAGCGCGTTCTTGACCAGATCGAGTCCGACGGCCACATGTTTCTTGACGATAGCCCGCTCTACGTCGTCCAGTGGGCCCTCCCTGGCGAGGACGTCTGCCGGGAGCTTCGCGTTGCCGAGATCCAGCAGCATGCCGCCCAGAGCCAGGGTCTCGAGGCCAGGTCGTTCAAAGCCCAGATGGCGGCCCAGAATCACCGCCCACACCGCGCTGCCGATGGAGCGCTGGGGACCCGCTGTCTCCCGCTTGCGCAGGCAGACCAGCCAGGCCATCGCGTCCTGGTTACGCAGAATGCTGTCGATGAGCGGCCCCGCCACTTCCTTGAGCCGCGGCGTATCGAGCCCGCGCCCCTGCTGAAACCGCTCGAGGACGTCCAGCAGCACCGTGGCAGCGGCGTCGTAGGCGAGGGCCGCCTTCGGCGCTTCGAGGCGCGTGGGAACGGCATTCCGGTAGTGCTTCGTCTGGAAGAAGGTTGCAAGTGTGCCGGTCCGATCGAGGCGTGCGAGGGCATCAACGAGGCGACGCTGCAGACTGGGGCGCGTGGCATGTTCGAGGCGGGTAGCCGGGGTGGCCAGGGACTGGGCGTACTTCTCGGCTCTGAGGCGCGCCTCCATCACCTTCTTCCGGGGCACGGAGCCCTGGGTCGCATCGACGTAGACGTGCTTGCAGAAATTCCGCAGCAGTCGCAGTTCTTTGTCGTCCGCGATCTCGAAACCCTTGAAGAGAAATGGCGTTTCCAGCCACGGCCTATCGAGCTGCGCCACATACATGCCGCACTCGAGGTTTGAGGTTTCGATCTTGAGCCGTTTGAGGAGCACAGGCAGACCCTTGCGGCCGGCATCCGGCCGGCAGGCACCCTCGCCATACTATGGGGTGGTCTCGCCAGCCGTCGGGCCGCGGTCACACTTTCAAGACCCGTCAGCGCGTCCTGTAGGAGCGCCTTTAGGCGCGATCGGTACCTGTTCGCGCCTGAAGGCGCTCCTACGGCGCTCCTACGGGACGCACTTCACGCCGGTGCCACCCAGGCCGCAATAGCCTCCGGGGTTCTTGGCCAGGTACTGCTGGTGGTACTCCTCGGCGTAGTAGAAGTCCGGCGCCTCGAGAATCTCGGTGGTGATCGGGCCAAACCCGGACTGCCGGAGTCCTGGTTCAAACCCCGCTTTGGAACGCAGCGCTGCATCCCGCTGCCCGTCATCGAGCCAATAAATACCGGAGCGGTACTGGGTACCCGCGTCGTTGCCCTGGCGCATGCCCTGAGTGGGATTGTGGGCTTCCCAGAAGACGGTGAGGAGTTGCGCATAGCTAACCTGCTGCGGATCGTAGACGACCAGCACCACTTCGTTATGCCCCGTTTGTCCGCTGCACACCTCGTCATAGCTTGGATTCGGGGTGCTCCCTGCGGCGTAACCCACGGCAGTGGAATAGACGCCGGGAACCTGCCAGAACTTGCGCTCCGCACCCCAGAAGCAGCCCAGGCCAAAGACCGCCTGGCGCAGGTGGGCAGGAAATGGGGGCTTCAGGGGGTGGCCGTTGACGAAGTGCTTCCCGGGTACGGTCATCGCCGTCTCGCGGCCAGGCAAGGCAGCACTGGCGGTCGGAATCTCTAGCGATTTTTTGCGGAGCCACATGGCGCAGACCTCGAGGTTCGGTGGGTTTTAGATTGCCATAGTGTGGCGTTGAGAGGTACCTCTGGTACCTTTCACGGTCATGCGCATCCGGGCCGTCGTCGCTGCACTGCTTCTCCTGGCCCCGGTTGTTGCGTTCACGGGAGTCGATGAGACTGCCGCTGCCGCAGAGCGTTACCTGCGCCTGATGACCGAAGGGCGCAACGCGGAAGCCATTGCCGCCGCCGGGGAAGTGCTGACTCAGACCCAACAGCAGTTCGGCGCGGGCAGCGTCGAGGTCGCAGGTCCCCTGATCAACCTGGCCACAGCCCAACTCCGCAACGGGGACTTGGGTGACGCGGAAGCGAACTACCAGGCCGCCATCAGCCTGCTGGAGTTGCGCGAAGGGTATCTGTCGCCGCGCCTGGCTAACCCGCTGGTGGGACTTGGCGAAACCTTTGTGCGCAGCGAACAGTATGTCCTGGCGACGGAAGCCTACGAACGGGCACTCCGCGTCAACCACGTGAACGAGGGCTTTTACAATCTGGAGCAGATGCCGATCCGGGATGGCCTGACCGAGGGCTATCTGGGCCAGCAGGATCTCGAGAAGGCCAACTTTCATCAGGAGGCCGAGGCCTACATTCAGCAGCGCAAGCTGGGTAAGGACAACCTGGAGTTTGTGGCAGCGCTCGACAAGCTCGGCCGCTGGTATGACCGTACGAACCAGACCGAGGCTGCCCGCCTGGCTTATCAGAACGCGGCCCGGGTCGTGGAGAAGGCCCGTGGCGAGGACTCGCCGGCACTCGTCGATCCCCTGCTCGCCATTGCAGAGACCTACCGCCAGCAGGCCCTGCTGCCCCCCGACCCGGAATCCGCCCAGTCGGCCGAGACTCTGCTGCCGATGAGCAGCATGATGCTCCGCAAGGCCCTGGCTATCGTGCAGGCGGAGGAGCCGCCGGATCCGGCGCAACGGGCGCGTATTCTGGTGCGGCTTGGCGACCTCTACATGATGTGGGACAAGCGGAACACGGCGTCGGCCCGCTATCAGGAGGCCTGGCAGGCGCTGTCGGCAGATCCGGGGCTGGCAACCCAGCGGGATGACTATTTCTCCCAGCCCGTGCGGATCATGGGTCCGGTGCCGCCGGCCATTTATCCCCCGCCAAAGCGGAATGCGGCACCTATCCAGACCAGAGATCTTGAACCCGGCTTTGTCGTGGTCCGCTACGGCGTGAATCAGCTCGGTCGCGTCACCGACGCCATCGTTATCGAGGCCGATCCGGAAGATCTGCTGGAGGAACGGGTGGCCCGGGCCGCAAGTCTCTCGCTGTTCAGGCCTCGCTACGTCGATGGGGCACCCGTGGACACCTGAGGCCTCATCCTCCGTCACGAGTTTCGCTACGCGCCGAAGAAGCTCGAACAGAAGGAGAACAAGCCGGCCGAGGATGACAGCAAACCCCTCGAGCAGCCGCTGTCCCGCCCCGGCGCCTGACGTCGCGCAGCGCACGGCCACACTCTTTCCGACCGTGCCGCCGCCGTGTGCTTAGAATAGCCAATGCTCAAACCCGCACTCAGCCTCCTTACCCTTTGCCTGCTTGGTCTGTCGGCAACAGCAGCGCTGCCCGGTCGAGATGATCTCGACGCGGTCCTGCTCCGCAATGTGAGCAACGGCTTTGTCGACTACGACGGCATCAAGGCCGACCCGGCCTTCAGCCGCTACGTTGCCGGGCTCGCCACTGCGGGAGACGCAAGCCTCGACGACCGCAACGCCCGCCTCGCCCTGCTGATCAACGCCTACAACGCCTTCGCGATCCAGGGAATTCTCGCTGGTTACTCACCCGCATCGATGCTCGGCCGCTACACATATTTCAAGAGGCGGGAGTACAGCCTTCTGGGCACCAGGACGACCCTTGAGGACCTGGAGCACGACAGGCTGCTGCCGCTCGGCGAGCCGCGGATTCACTTCGCCATCGTCTGTGCGTCCATCTCCTGCCCCCGGCTCGCGAGTCAGGCGTACGCGCCGGCGGCTCTCGATGCCCAGCTCGAGGCAGCCGCCCGGGCCTTCGCCAATGACGGCACGCGGAATCGCTACGACACAGCACGCCAGATCGCGTTCCTGTCCAGGATCTTCGACTGGTACGAGGCAGACTTCGTCAAGGCAGCAGGCTCGACCCAGAAGTACCTCGCGCGTTATGTCAGCGACCCGGTGGTAAGGCAAATCCTGGCCCGGGACGCGTTCAAGGTCCGGTTCGTGGACTACGACTGGGACCTGAATGGCGTCTACCGGGGCAAACCGGACTGACTGTAAGGAAACGAACAACGACCCCGTCCAAAACCCACTCACTGCCCGATTCACCCCTTGCGAGGCGTGGCCATGCTCATCAGGAAAACGACGGACATAAAGCCCTCCGAGATCACGCCCGAAAGCGTGTTCCTGAACCGCCGCACCCTGCTGCGCTCTGCGGGTTTTCTGGGGGCCAGTACGCTGCTGCCCCAGGCTCACGCGGCCGATGACGAGATCCCGGCGAAGTACAAGCGCCTGACGGGTGTGCGCCCGAGCCCCCTGAGCACCAAGGCTGCGCCGAACAGTTTCGACGAGATCACCGGCTACAACAACTTTTACGAGTTTGGCACCGACAAGGCCGATCCGGCCGCGGAATCGGGCAGGTTTCGTCCCCAGCCCTGGAAAGTAAAGATCGACGGCGAGGCTGGCATTACCGGCACCTTCGACTACGACAGCATCGTGAAACCCCACACTCTTGAGGAACGCATCTACCGGTTCCGCTGCGTAGAGGCGTGGTCAATGATCATTCCCTGGGTGGGCATTCCGCTGGGCGACGTCCTGAAGCGCTACAACCCCACGTCGAAGGCCAAGTACGTCGCCTTTGAAACCGTAGTGCGGCCCGCCGAAATGCCGGGTCAGAAGTACCCGGTCCTCGACTGGCCCTACGTGGAAGGCCTGACGATGGCAGAAGCGATGCACCCGCTGACTTTGCTGGTGGTGGGCGTGTATGGCGTGGAACTGCCCAATCAGAACGGGGCTCCATTACGCCTGATAGTGCCCTGGAAGTACGGCTTCAAGAGCATCAAGTCGATCGTGCGCATCAGCTTCACCGAGAAGCAGCCCCCGACTACCTGGAACCTTTCGGCACCCGATGAGTACGGCTTTTACGCTAACGTGAACCCGGCCGTAGATCACCCCCGCTGGAGCCAGGCCTCAGAGCGGCGCGTGGCATCCGGTGTCGGGAGCCTGTTTGCCTCCCGTCAGCCCACGCTGCCTTTCAATGGCTACTCAGCCCAGGTCGCGTCGCTGTACAAGGGTCTCGATCTTTCCAGGAACTTCTAGGTCAGGCTGGCCGGAAGGCGCCCTTCACCCTGCATGGTGACCCAACGTCAGATTCGTTTGTACTGGCGCCCCCTGGCCCACCTGGCCTGCGCGTTGCCGCTGGTTTACCTCATGCTAGAGCTGGCCGAAGTGGGCGGTTTGCGCCTGGGGGCAAACCCTCAGCTGGCGATTCGGGACTTCCTGGGCGAGTGGGGCCTGCGCCTGCTTCTGGTGACGCTGGCGATGACGCCGCTGCGGTGGGTCACAGGCAAGCCCTGGCCGTTGCAGTACCGCCGCCTCCTTGGCCTCTGGAGCTTCGCTTACCTGGCCCTGCATTTTGTGACTTACTTCGTCCTCGACCGGGCGCTGGACCT
>JBBQJK010000051.1:0-9712 GCA_038325835.1 Gammaproteobacteria bacterium | reverse complement strand
ACCGGGACCCTGCTAACCGGCTCCTTGATCTGCTCATACCCCACTCCGGACGCTCCGTCCGCCTGGGAATCTCCGGCGTGCCGGGGGTTGGTAAATCCACCTTCATCGAGAGCCTGGGGAACCGGCTCATCGACGCGGGTCACCGGGTGGCTGTCCTTGCAGTGGATCCGTCCTCGGCGCTGTCGGGTGGGTCCATCCTGGGCGACAAGACGCGGATGGAAACCCTGTCCCGGCGGCTGGAGGCTTTCATCCGGCCGTCGCCCGCCAGTGGCACCCTGGGCGGGGTCACGCGCCACACGCGGGAAACGCTGGTGCTGGTCGAGGCCGCCGGCTTCGACGTCGTGATCGTCGAAACGGTGGGCGTCGGCCAGTCTGAAACAGCGGTCGCCGACCTGACCGATTTTTTCCTGCTGCTGCTCCTGCCCGGTGGCGGCGACGAACTGCAGGGCATCAAGCGCGGCATCGTGGAGCTGGCGGACCTGATTGTCGTGAACAAGGCCGATGGCGACATGAGCGCCGCCGCCGAGCGGGCCGCCGCCGATTACCGGAACGCGCTGCAGTTCCTGCGCCCACGGTCGGCCCACTGGACCGTGCCCGTCGCGACCTGTTCGGCGCTTCAGGGCACAGGGATTGACCGGATCTGGGCGCTGATCGGCGACTATCGGCAGGCGATGACCTCCAGCGGCGACCTGCAGGCCAAACGGGCGGCCCAGGCCCGGCGGTGGCTGTGGAGTGAAACGGCAGAGCAGCTGATGGCGCGACTGCGAGAAGACCCGGCCGTGCGCGAACGCGTCCGCGAACTGGAGCAGGCGGTGAGCGCAGGCCAGGTCTCACCCCGGGTGGCCGCCCAACAGCTGGTGACTAAATTCTGGAAGGACGGTTAGACACGGTGATCGGGCGTCTCAATCACGTGGCCATCGTGGTCCCGGACCTCAAGGCCGCTGCGGCGCTTTACCGGGACACCCTGGGCGCGCAGGTTTCTGCGCCGCTGGACTTGCCCGCCCACGGGGTCACGACCGTGTTTGTCGAGTTACCGAATACGAAGATCGAACTGCTGCAGCCGCTGGGCACCAACTCCCCCATCGCAACCTTCCTGCAGACGCACCCCGGTGGCGGCATGCACCATGTCTGCTATGAGGTCACCAACATCATCGAGGCGCGGGACCGGCTGATTAAAGCGGGGGCCCGCGTCCTGGGCGACGGTGAGCCGAGAACCGGTGCCCACGGCAAGCCGGTTCTGTTTTTGCATCCCAAGGATTTTTGCGGGACGTTGGTGGAACTGGAGCAGGTGTAAGCGGCGGATTTTCCTGGTTAGTGCCGATGGATGACCCATTGGCCAGCCTGAACTCCGGTCCTCAGGGCCGATTGCCCACCACCGCCTCCACCTCCGCCACCAGCGTCGCCATCCGCGCTTCCAGTTCCTGGCGCAGGCGGCCCAGGTCGTCCGTGCCGGCTCCCGGGGGAATCCGGAAGGGCTCGGCCACCGCGATGGCCACCTTCGAGAACGGGAGGGGCACGATGAAGCGGTCCCAGCTGTTCCAGCGAATGCAGGGCCTGGCTGCGTAGGCGATCAGGATGATGGGGGCCTTGGTCATGCGCGCCAGCAGGATCGTGCCCGTCTTGAACTCGTGGACAGGGCCCGTTGGCCCGTCCGGGGTGATTACCAGCGAGGTTTTCTGGCCCACCAGCACGTCGTACATGTCCTTCAGCGCCTGGCCAGCCGAACGCTTCGAAGAGCCCCGGAGAACGCCCGCGCCCCAGCGCCGGATGATGGCCGCCGGCACTTCACCGCTCACCGAGGGGCTGGTCAGAAAGGAGATCTTCAGGCCCCGCCGGGCCTGCGTCAGGAGGAACCGGCCGCAGAAGATCTGCATCTGGTGCCAGTACGACACTATCGCTGCGCCCTCACCGGCCTGGAGGCGCTCCAGATGCTCGGCGCCGCGGACCGGCACCAGCCGACAGGTCGCCCCCAGCAGTCCCAGCAGCCCGCGGGCCAGCAAGATGATCGCGGCATACCAGGCGCGACGGCCAGCCGACATTACCCGCTTCGACGAGCGGGGTACGCCAGTCGGGCGAAAGCGCTTGGCGCGCTGGCTGGCTGCATAGGGTTGCTCGCTCACGGTTGCTAGAATACCCGCCCATGAAGTCCCGCGAGAACGATTCCCCGGGTTCGGACCGGGAGGCGACCGGGGCGTCTGGTCTGCCCGCCGGGCCGGATGAGCTGCACACCATGGGCCCGGACCAGCAGACCTTTGCGGCCCTGGCGCGCTGGGTGCCCGAGTACGGGGATTGCTTCTGCGTCCAGTCCCGGGAGCGCCGCGATCCAAGCTTCGTCGTCAGCAACCCCGACTACATCAAGCACATCCTCCTGACCAACCACGAGAACTACGCCAAGGGCGTTGGCTTCGAGCGGGTCAAGATGCTGCTGGGGAACGGCATTATCGTGAGCGACGGCGAGGACTGGCGACGCCAGCGCACGATGATGCAGCCGGGCTTCAGCCGGGCCAACATTGCCCGCTTGGCGGGACCCATGCGGGACCAGAACCTGGCGCTCCGGGGGCCGTGGGGCCTGCTCGCCGACTCCGGGCAGACCATCGACATCACGACGGCGATGAGCCGGCTGGGCCTGGACGTGATCCTCCGCTCCATACTCAGCAGGGACCTGGACAGGACCATCGAGCGGGAGGGTGGCAATCCCTTCGCCTTCCTCGCTGAAGACACGACCCGCAATATCCAGACGGCCGTCCGGTTCCGGAACCTCGCCCGGGTCATTCTGGGGCTCGTCGACGAACGCCGCAGAACGGGCGAGCGCCCGTTCGATTTCCTGTCCCTTCTGATGGACGCCCGGGACCGGAAATCCGGCGCCGGGATGACCGACAAGGAACTGCTGGACGAGGTCAACACGCTGATCATCGCCGGGCACGAGACCTCTGCAGGGACTCTGAACTGGGTCTGGTACCTCCTGAGCCAGCACCCGCAGGTCGAGGAGCGTCTGCTGGCAGAGCTTGCAGAGCTCACGCCGGGAGACGACTTCAGTTTCGACCAGCTGATGGCACTGAACTACACAGCCTGCGTGCTCAAGGAGACACTGCGTCTGTATCCGCCAGTCTGGCTCTTCTCCCGGCGTGCCAGGCAGGAAGATCACCTCGGCCCACTGCGCGTACCCGCGGGCGCCCACATCTTTATCACTCCCTATTTCCTCCACCGGCGGCCGGAACTGTGGCCGGATCCGGAACGGTTTGATCCTGACCGCTTCGATGAGTCCCGATCACCACCGGTCGACCGGTACGCCTTCATACCGTTCTCAGCTGGTGCCCGCCGCTGCATTGGTGACTACTTTTCCTTCGTCGAGATGCAGATGCACCTGGCCCTGCTCGCCCCGCGCTTTGCGCTGCATTTCGAGCCAGGCTCGCCCCCGGAATCGCGCCGCGCAATCGAACTCGAGCCGGCGGTAAACCTGCGCACGCGTCACAGCATCCACCTCGCCGTCCGGCATCGGAACGCCCATTGAAACCATGTCAATGAACCTGTCTGCCACGCTAGTTGACGTTCTCGCCAGCCGCAGCGACTCGAAGCACCGCATTCATTACCTGGACGGCCAGGATGACCGACGCTCTGTCACTTTCGGCGAATTGCGCACGGCCGCCCTCGGCGTGTTGTTCCACCTCCAGGCATTTGGCGCGCAACCGGGCGACCGGGTGATCCTGCACACTTCCAGCAACGAGCAGTTTATTGACGGTTTCTGGGCCTGCCTGCTGGGCGGGCTGGTCCCGGTACCGGTTGCCGTAGGCATCAGCGATGATCACCGCCTGAAGTTGCTGCAGGTCTTTTCCACGCTGGGCAAGCCGATGATCTACACGGAAGACGGGCAGCGAACCCGGCTCCAGGACTACGGCAAGGCAAGCGGCACTGCAGCCCTCGTCGACGAGCTCAACCAGCGCTCGCTGTACGTTGAACGCGTCACCGACATCTCCCGGCCGGGGCGGGAACACCCGGTGACGGCCAATGACCTCGCATTCATCCAGTTTTCTTCAGGCTCCACGAGCACGCCGAAGGGGGTATTACTGACCCACAGCAACCTGCTGACCAATATCCGCGCGATGATCGAGGGCGCCGGCTTTGCAGAGCAGGATATTGCCCTGAGCTGGATGCCCCTCACTCACGATATGGGCCTGATCGGCCTTCACCTTTGTATGCTCACGGCGAACATTGAGCACACCATCATGGACACCCGCCTCTTCAGCCGTCGTCCGCTGCTCTGGCTCGAAGAAGCCAGCCGGCTCCGTGCGACGGTACTGTGCTCGCCGAATTTCGGTTACAAGCACTTTCTCAAGGTCTACGACTCCAAGGGTCTCAACGGTCTTGATCTCTCCAGCGTGCGTCTGCTGATCAATGGCGCGGAACCGATTTCGATCCCGCTGTGCGACAGGTTTATGGAGGAGATGCAGCGCTTCGGACTTAAGAAAAGCGCCATGTACCCGGTCTACGGGCTGGCCGAGGCGAGTCTCGCCGTGAGCCTGCCGAGGCCCGGGCAGGGGTATCGCTCGGTGACCGTGGAGCGCGCATCGCTCGCGGTGGGCAGCGCCGCGGCCCTTGCTGAGCGAGGAACTGCCAGCGCGCTTGAACTGATGGTGGTGGGCAAGCCAATCCGCGACTGCGCGCTCAGGGTAGCCAGCGACGATGACCGGCCGCTGCCAGACGGCACTGTGGGGCACCTGCAGATCAGGGGCGGGAACGTGACCAGCGGCTATGTGGGACTGCCTGCGGAACAGCAGCCGCTGACAGCCGATGGCTGGCTGCGCACCGGGGATCTCGGCTTCCTCACCGTCCCTGAAGGTGATCTGGTCATCACGGGCCGGCTGAAGGAAATCATCTTCGTCAATGGCCAGAACTACTACCCCCATGACCTCGAGGCCATTGCTGAAAAGTACGCTGGGGTGGAGCTCGGCAAGATGGCCGCAGCAGGCTCGCGCAAGGCCAGTGGCGAGGAAGAAGAACTGTTGCTGTTCCTTCTCAATCGAGGCTCAGCCGCGGACTTCCTGCCGGTCGCCAACCAGCTGCGGCGGCACATCACCGAGCACACCGGACTGAACGTGGCCCATGTGATTCCCGTCAGAAGCCTGCCCAAGACCACCAGCGGCAAACTGCAGCGGGGCAAGCTTGCCCAGGCCTACGCCGACGGCGAGTACGATGCAGTGCTGGCGGAGCTTGACGCGCTGGCGGCGGCGAGCGCCCGAAAGGCAGCCACGAGCGGTCCTGAGGGCTCGGATCTGCAGACGACGATCCGGCACCTCTGCGCGTCGGTCATCACCGATCGGGAGATTGGCCTGGATGATGACTTCTTCGAGCTTGGCGTAAGCTCCCTGGCGCTCGCCCAGATCCACGAGCGCATCGACGAGCAGTTTCCCGGTCAGCTCGACGTGGAAGACCTGTTTACCAAGTCCACGATCCGGGCCGTGGCGGCGCACCTGGCGGCAGGCAGACGATGACGCTCAACATTCCTGGCCACCGGGAACTCCGCAAGATCCTCGTCCTGAATCCCAAGGGGGGCTCGGGCAAGACGACCCTCGCCATGAATCTGGCCGGGTACTTCGCCTCGCTCGGGCGGCCCGTCGCCCTGATGGACTTCGACCCCCAGGGGTCGAGTATCCGCTGGCTGAAGAAGCGCCCGCCGACCGCGCCCGGCATCTACGGCGTTGCGGCGTTCGAGAAGAAGATGAACATGACGCGCAGCTTTCAGCTGCGTATTCCGCCGGAGATCCGCTATCTGGTCGTCGATACCCCGGCGGCGATGACCACCGCCCAGCTGACCGAATTCACGCCCGGCGCCCACGCCATCCTCGTCCCGGTGCTGCCGTCAGCCATCGATATCCATGCCGCATCACGGTTAATCGCCGACCTTCTCCTGGTGGCTAAAGTCAGCCGGCGCATGGGCCGGCTTGGCGTGGTGGCCAATCGCGTGCGGGAAAACACCCTCGGCTTTCGCAAGCTGATGTCCTTCCTCGACCGTCTCCAGATCCCCATCGTCGGGGCCTTGCGTGACAGCCAGAATTACGTGCACGCCGCAGACGAAGGCTCGAGCATCCACGAGATGCACAGCTTCCGGACCCGGAAGGATCTGGTGAGCTGGCTGCCACTGACCAGCTGGCTGGAAATGCGCCTCAATACGCCACTTACGGACCGGGACATCCTGAGGCTCGGCGATGCGCCGCGCCCCTCCGAAGCATCCGCCGACGTTATCGATCTCCGCACCCACCCCGGCCGCCGCGATGCAGAAGGTACCGGACCTTAGTTGTGTCAGTTGTTTAGTTGTTGCTGCCGTGGGTTGCATAGACGGCTGTCTTGCCATCATTACCCAGACTGAGCACGTCGTAGGCAGGCGAGCCGGGCACATCCATACCCGGAGAGCCGGCCGGCATGCCCGGCGCTGTCAGCCCGAGGATTCCGGGCTTCTCCTTCAGTAACCGCCGCACGTCACTGGCGGGCACATGGCCTTCAATGACGTAACCGCCAACCGTACCCGTGTGACAAGACGCCAGACTCAGCGGCACGCCGTTGGCTTTCCTGATCGGATCCACGCTCTCGAGATCCGTCACCTCCACGCGAAATCCCGCCGCCTCCATGTGCTTGACCCACTTCCCGCAACACCCGCAGGTCGGCGTTTTCCAGACCTTCAACAGCGGCAACGCCGGGGACTCGCCGGCGCGGACCCCCACTGCCACCAGCAGAAAAGCCACTATCCAGCCCGCTGCGCTGCCCCGCTTCAACATCCCTAACCCTCCAGAAACTGCTTCAGCCCCACTGCTTACGGCGCCGTCCGGGCCCGCTCCCGGACCAACTCGATAACCGCCGGCAAAATGGAAATGATGATGATGCCGATCACTACGGCCGAAAAGTTTTCCTTGACGATCCGCACATTCGCGAAGAAGTACCCGGCAGGAACCAGCAGCAGCACCCACAACATGCTGCCTGCCACGTTGTAGAACTGATAGCGGAGGTGCGCCATCCGGCCCACGCCCGCCGCGAAGGGCGCCACGGTCCGGACGATCGGCACGAAGCGGGCAATGACGATGGTCTTGCCACCGTAGCGGGCGAAATAGGCCTGGGTCTTGTCGAGGTACTTCTGATTGATCAGCCAGGGAAACCGTCGCTGCAATTCTGTGCCGGCCAGACGGCCCACCCAATAGTTGACCGCATTGCCGAGAATGGCAGCGACAATGAGCAGGACACAGAGCGCCACGATATCCAGCCGGCCCGAGGCGGCGACTGCACCGGCAGCGAACAACAGTGAGTCGCCCGGCAGCAGCGGCATGACGACGAGCCCCGTCTCGCAGAAGATGATGAGAAAGAGGATGGCGTAAATCCAGATGCCGTAGTTGGCCACGAGTTCATCCAGATGCACATCCAGATTCAGGATGAAATCGACAAGATACAGAAAGAGGTCAACCATAACCCTGAGCTTAACCGGCGAACGCGGCTGCTGCTGCCCGCAGAGTCTCACAATTTATCGCTGCGACGTGGCGCGCCTCGACACCACTGGCCTTGAGCGTTTTCCGGATGATGCCCTCCAGGTTGGGCCGCTTGGTCGCGGGGCCGTCCTCGGCACCGAGGCCCCCGCCAAATTCAACAAAGGTCGTCACCTGCCGGGCCATGGCCGTATTGAGGCAACCCAGCCAGTTCACGGGGTTGAACAGCTGAAAGAACAGTCGCGTCCGGATCGCATCGGCTTCGTGCAGCTCCCCGGTGTAGTTCGAGAGAACCCCGACGGACGGTGCCGAAAATGCCACCCGCTCCAGATCATCCCGGAACAATCGGGCGGCGGTCACCATGAAGTAGGTATGAAAGGCCCCCTCGGTAGCCAGCCGAATGGCGCGCTTACGGGGCATGCGTTCAGCGAGATCCAGGGCGAGTGCATCGAGATCGCTGTCACGCCCCCCGACGACCGTCTGGTCCGGAAGGTTGCAACTCGCGACCTGGCAATAGTGGCGATCCGCCAGAGGCCGCGCGGTGTCCACATCCAGTGTCAGCGCCAGCATTCCTCCTTCGCCGTGCTCGCCCATCAACTCACCCCGACGCCGCACCAGCCGGAGTGCAGCATCGAAACCCAGTGCGCCGGCCGCCACCAGGGCGCTGTACTCGCCAAGGCTGTGCCCCGCCGCCAGCACGGGCTGGAGGCGGCCGCCGGTCAGTTCTTCAAACACCCGCAGGCAGGCGATCTCGTGGGTCAGGAGGGCGGGTTGCGTATTGCGGGTCAGGCCAATCTCACCGGCCGGATCAGTAAAGGACAACTCCCGGAGATCGAAGCCAAGCACGTCGTTGGCGCGATCGTAGACCTGTCGGGCAGCAGCGAACTCCTGGTACAGATCGCTCCCCATGCCCCGGTACTGGGAACCCTGCCCGGGAAACACAAACATGACCCGCTGATCGCTCACCCACTCTCCCGGAGGCTGATGCTGTGCCTCGTCCCTGGACGGCCGCAGAGGATACGGGTGACTCCGCACGGCGACAACCAAAGCGCTGGCCATCGCGGGAGAATTTCATGATCTTCAACCCGTTGAGGGCCTCGATACAGTACTGTTCGACGTGATACAGTCTTGTTTCATTGCCGAGGTCACGCCGCATGCCCGCTCCCGCCGCGACTGTCCGTCTGCCAGCCACCGATTCGGCCAGCCGGAAGATCCGCTCGCGGCAGGATGGGACCCGCTCGCGCATCCTGGCCCAGAGCGCGGCCTTGTTCGTGGACCGTGGCTACGAGAACGTCAGCGTCGAACAGATCCTCGCGGCGGCCGATATCGCCAGAAGCAGCTTCTACCGCTTCTTTGCCAACCGTGAAGAGGTGCTGGCTGCCGTGATCCGGCCCGTCTTTACCGACGGCCTCGCCCACCTCGACGCCATCACAGCCCGGGATGCCCGTGGGGTTCTGGACGGCATCTTTGCCACCTATCTCGCCCTGTGGGCCGCCAGTCCCGATGCACTCCGTCTGTCCACGCGCACCGGGGGCGTCTACTTCGATTTGTTCCGGGACCTGCATACGCCGTTCCGTGAGCGCATCACCGCACTTCTGCATCTGGCAGAGCCTGGCGGCCAGTTGCTGAACAATAGCGCCGAGTACTCGGCGCGACTCCTGGCCCGGGCAGCCGTGCCGGTTATGGAGGTGTACCAGCGGGACGCCCGTTTCGCAGCCCTCTTCCGGTCGACGATGAGGGGCTTGTTGCTGGTGCCGGAATCCGGGGCGTCTGCGTTGCAGGATGCAGAACCCCCGGTGTAGGCTTTGCGAATTAAGTGTCCTTAAGCCTGTGGGCTTTTTCTGATTTCAATGACGAGGGTCCGGCACAAGGGCCCGTAGACAAGGTGTAAGACAATGGCGTCCTTTCGCATCGGCCTGTCCCTGACCGTGACGGCAGCAGCGGCGTTAAGCCCCGTGGCCCTCCTGTTGCCGGCTACCGGCTGGGCTCAGGTCGAGGAAATCATCGTGAGCGCGCGCAAGCGGGAGGAAAGCCTGCAGGAGGTGCCCATTGCGGTGGATGTGCTGACCTCGGACCAACTGGAGCGCCGGGCCGTCAACAGCCTCTCCGACATTACCAAGAGCCTCTCGTCGGTGGAGTTCGATGAGGGCGCCTCACGGAGCGACACACGCATCACGATCCGGGGTCTCTCGCCGACCCGGGGCCGGCAGAACGTGGCGGTGCTGGTGGATGGCATCGACGTGTCC
>JBBQJK010000050.1:0-9766 GCA_038325835.1 Gammaproteobacteria bacterium | reverse complement strand
GGTTCCTTCCAGCCCTGGATGAATGGTGGCGAAGCAATCGGGTGTCTGTGGATCCGCGCCAGGCTCTTCCATTCCACGGGGGCTGGTTTATCTATCTGGGCTACGAACTGGTCAAGCAGATCGAGCCATTGATTCAGGTGACCGTCCCGCCGACCGGGCCCGTTGCTTTCGCCACGCGAATTCCCGTGGCTCTGGTGCGAAACCGTCGCACGGGCATGGCCTGGATCGTCGCCGAGTCCACCCACGCACAAGCTGTGGACGAACTCAGGCACGACCTGGAGCGGTACGCGGCCACATTGCCCGTGTCGGCCCCCACCCGCGAGTCCCAGGTCACGTCGCTCAGCGAACCGCGGGCGGAACTGTTCCTCGCGGCCGTAGCCGAGGTGCGCCAGCGCATCGCCCGGGGCGATGTGTACCAGGTCAACCTCGCCCGGCACTGGCTGGCGACGGTAAGGGATGGGGTCCGGCCTGCGGACATCTACCGCCGGCTTCGGCAGTCAAACCCCGCGCCCTACGCCGGTATCGCTGCCCACGGCGACTGGACGCTGATCAGTTCCTCCCCTGAACGGCTGGTGCGCAGCCGGGCCGGCACGGTCGAAACGCGGCCCATTGCCGGGACCCGGCCTACCGCCGATCATCCGTCGCTGGAGGAGGCCCGGCGCCACGAGTTACTTGCCAATCCGAAGGAGCGCGCCGAGCACATCATGCTGATTGATCTGGAACGGAACGATCTCGGGCGTATCAGTGAGCCGGGTTCGGTTGAAGTTGACGAGTTCATGGCCGTGGAGTCTTACGCCCACGTGCACCACATTGTTTCCAACGTCCGCGGGCGGTTGCGCGACGACGTGTCTCCGGGCGAGATCATTCGGGCCCTGTTTCCAGGGGGAACGATTACGGGTTGCCCCAAGATCCGCTGTATGGAAATCATCGCCGAACTTGAGGGTCAGGCCCGCGGTCCCTATACGGGCTCGATGGGTTATCTGAACCGGGACGGGAGTTGCGATCTGAACATTCTGATCCGCACCTTTGTGATGCGCGGTCGCACGCTGTCGTTTGCTGCTGGTAGCGGCATCGTGGCGGATTCCGACCCGGCGCGGGAACTTGAGGAGACCCGTGCCAAGGCCAAAGGCCTGTTACTCGCTCTCGGGGCCTAGGCACGTATGGACCAATGGTGGATCAATGGGTGCGCCGGTCGGCACATCGACGTCAGCGACCGGGGCTTCACCTACGCCGATGGGCTGTTTGAGACGGTAGCCATACGAGCTGGTGTACCGCGCTTTCTGGCGCTGCACCTGGATCGGTTGCTGACCGGATGCGGCAGGCTGGGCATAGCGGTGCCAACCCGCACCAGCCTCGCAGCAGACCTGGTGGCAGCCGCCGGGGGAATACCTCACGGGGTGCTCAAAGTTTTCGTGACCCGGGGCCCGGGCCCCAGGGGCTACGCGCTGCCGGATCACCCGGCAACGACGGTGGCCTGGGGAACTGGCGAGAGCCAGCCTCAGCCCTCGTTGCCTATTGAAATTCGCTGGTGCGAGACCATGACCTCGGCAAATCCGGCGACCGCGGGGCTCAAGTCCCTGGGGCGGCTCGAGCAGGTGCTCGCCCGGGCTGAGTGGCAGCAACCGGAGATCGCCGAAGGGCTCATGCTCAGCACCGAGGGACAGCTGGTCGGCGGTACCGCAAGTAATGTGTTTCTCGCGGCCGGCGACCGCCTTCTGACGCCAGGGTTACAGCGCTGCGGCATTGCCGGGGTCATGCGGCGGGTCGTGGTTGAGGCGGCGGTGGAGGCGGGCATCCCGGTTCTCGAAACGCAGCTTTCCCCTGCAGATGTCGGGAATGCCACCGAGGTCTTTGTGACCAACGCCTTGACGGGTATCCGTCCCGTGCGCCGGCTCGGCACCCAGCACTGGGCTACGGGACCCCTGACCCGGCAGTTATGCCGCCTGCTGTTTGCCGCTGGAGTCGGAGAATGCGCCGAAAAATCCTGATACTTCTATTCCTTGTCGTGAGCTTCGGGGCGGGAGGTGCGCTGGGGCTGCGCGACTATATGGCGAGCCCCTTGGCGATTCCCGCCGGCGGGTACCGGCTCGACATCCCGCCCGGTACCGCCTGGTCTGCCGTTGCCCGGCGACTGGAGGAGGATGACATCACGCCGTGGGGCTGGGTCCTCAGGGCTACCGCGCAGCTGACAGGACAAGCGGGGCGAATACAGGCTGGCGAGTACGCTCTGGCGCCCGGGCTGACGCCAGGGTCTCTCCTGGCGCAACTGGTTGAGGGGCGCGTAGTTCTGCGCAAGTTCACGCTGGTCGAGGGCTGGTCGGTCCGCGACATCGTGCGGGCAATCAGAGCGGAGCCCGCACTGGAGAAAACCCTGGCGTCGATGCAGGCCGGCAGCATTGCGGCGGATGTGACCCGGGAACTAGCCCGCGAGCTGGAGCTGCCCTGGCAGAGTGCGGAGGGCGCGTTCCTGCCTGAAACCTATCTGTACGCTCGTGGGACCTCAGACCGCGCTATTCTGTCGCGGGCCCACACGGCCCTGAAGGACAAGCTCGCCGCAGCCTGGGCGACGCGCAATCCGGTGGTCCCGCTGGGCACTCCCTACGAACTCCTGATCCTTGCCTCCATCGTGGAGCGGGAGACTGCTCTGGCCAGCGAAAGGCCACTGATTGCGGGCGTCTTCGTCCAGCGACTAGGGAAAGGGATGCGCCTGCAAACCGACCCGACAGTCATTTACGGCCTTGGCCAGGGCTTTAACGGGAACCTCACGCGGGTAGACCTGCTGACAGACACCCCCTGGAACACCTATACGCGGGATGGGCTTCCGCCAACCCCGATTGCGGCTCCCAGTGCAGCTGCGCTTGTAGCCACGTCTCGCCCGGCGGATACCGATTTTCTGTTTTTCGTCGCCACGGGCGATGGCGATGGCAGTCATCGCTTTACCGCTACCCTTAAAGAGCACGAGGCGGCAGTCAGGGACTACCTGGCCGCGCTTAACCAGCGTAACGTCAACTGAGTACAGGCAAATGATCACTACCGGGAAAGCAGGCGGCCGCTTCATCACCGTCGAGGGCATCGAGGGGGTCGGCAAGTCGACCAACCTGAGCTTTGTCGCGAATGAACTGCGACGTGCGGGTCATGCTGTGGTGGAGTCCCGTGAACCCGGTGGAACAGCACTCGGGGAGCGCATCCGCGATCTGCTCCTGAGCCCTGATACCCGCATCGCCCCGCTCACTGAACTCCTGCTGATGTTCGCGGCGCGGTCCGCCCACCTCGAAGAGGTTATCCGGCCCGCGTTGCTCAGTGGCAAGTGGGTGGTGTGCGATCGCTTTACCGATGCCAGTCATGCTTACCAGGGCGGCGGCAGGGGTTTGCCGGCAGCGACCATCGATACTCTGGCCAGCCTGGTGCAGGGGGATCTGCGCCCCGATCTGACCCTGCTGCTCGATGCACCGCTCAAGGTCGCGGAAGAGCGGCAGGCAGGTCGCGGCCACCGGGACCGGTTTGAGCAGGAGTCTCTGGAATTCTTCGGTCGGGTGCAGAAGGCGTATCTGGACCTGGCTGCCCGGGAGCCGGGCCGGATTCGCCTGATTGATGCGGGTCGGCCGCTCGCGGCGGTTCAGGAGGATATCCGCCGGACTCTTCTGGAACTAAACTAGTTCATTCAGTATTAAACACAAGTTCATGAATGAGAGAGGTTATTAGATGCTGAATGCACCCTGGCTGGACGGCACTCTGCAGCGCTTTGAGGGGCGCCTGGCCCGGGGACAGACGCCCCAGGCGGTGCTTATTCATGGTCCGGCCGGGACGGGCCGGCGCCATCTTGGACTGACGATCGCGGCCCGGCTCCTGGGTTCTGACTGGCGGCCCGCCATAGACACTCCGGCCGACCAGTTGGCGGGAGTTCCCCACCCGGATTACTGGGGCATCGGCCCGGAGGAGGATTCCCGGGTGATCAAGATCGAGCAGATTCGCGACCTGAATCAGGCCCTGCACCTCACCAGTCACTGTTCCGGGTGGAAGGTTGCACTCATCGCGCCGGCGGAGGTCATGACCCACAATGCGGCGAACACGCTCCTGAAGACCCTGGAGGAGCCTCCGGAATCCACCACCCTTCTACTTGTTGCCGATGCGTTGACCCGGCTCCCGCCAACGATCATCAGTCGTTGTGAGCGCCTGCGTGTCTCGCCGCCGGCACGTTCGGCCGCTCTGGCGTGGCTGAGTGAGTGGCATAGCGACCGGGCTGCCTGTGAGCGGGCCCTGGCCTTCGCTTCCGGGGCACCCCTGATGGCGAGAACCCTTCTGGGCGAAGGGCAAGGGGAGGGCAGCGGGAAGGTGCTGGCTGAGTTAGCCGACGAGGTGCAGCGCCTGATCGACCGGGCCGTCCCGCCCACGACTCTGGCGAAAACCTGGGCCAAACGCGATGCCGGCGTCTGCCTGCGCTGGCTCTACCTGCAGACTGCCGGACTCCTCCACAGCCAGGTAGCGGCCGAGGGCGACCGGCTTTCGGGGCTGACGCCCTTGAAAATTCCCGGGGTCCCCTTGAACATGGCCGCTTGCTGCGCGTATCTCGATCAGGTCACGGAGGCCCAGCGCCTCAAGGACCGTTCACTGAACATGGAAGTGATGTTCGCTGACCTGCTGATGTGGTGGTACGGTGCGGTTGGCGCTACCAGGTATTGATATGTCCAAACCAGGATTGCTGACACTGACGATCAGGGACAAGAGCGCCCTCTATCTCGCTTACATGCCTTTCATTCGCAACGGTGGCCTGTTTATCCCGACGAGCAGCAGCTACCGCATTGGCGACGAAGTCTTCATGCTCCTGAACATGATGGGCGAGGACGAAAAGATCCCCGTAGCGGGTCGGGTCATCTGGGTCACGCCCAAGGGGGCGCAGGGCAAGAGGACCGCCGGCATTGGCGTTCAGTTCAGTGATCAGGATGGCGGTGCCACCCAGAAGAAGATTGAGAACTACCTGGCCGGGGCACTCGGCGGGGACAAGCCGACCCACACCATGTAGCGGGGCCGCTAGCGGCCTGTCAGATTGAGGCCGCCGCGCAGTACCCGGGTGTCGAAACCGCGTTCATTGAGCACAAAAGCGCCTGCCGAGCTTCTCCGCCCGGTGTCGCAACACACCACGTAGGTGGTCTTGGTGTCGAGCGCATTCAGCTTGAGCCGGATGAAATACAGGGGAATGTTGATTGCCCCGGCCTCGTGATAATTCTCGAACTCGCTGGGCAGGCGTACATCCAGCCATTTACCTCCCGCGGCGACAATCCGGCGGGCGTCTTCGTGATCCACCCAGGCCACCATGGGCTCATTAAGAAGCGTGGTGAAATCGTGCTTCCCAAGGCGCATTAGCGCTCCATCGGTTGACATCGTTACCGTTGCGTTCCGGCGATTCTGGGAAATCAGTGCTTCCTCGCCAAAGGTGTCACCCACGCCGAGCTCGGCAAGCTTGATTCCTTCCTTGTTGAGTGGCGTCTCGCGGGTCACCGTGCACCGGCCTCGTGTGATGACATAAAAATAGTCTCCCTCGTCACCCTGTTTGATGATCACGTCCCCGGCGTTGAAGTGGACCTGCTGCATCCGCAGGAATATCGCCTGGATATTGCCAGGGGGAATGCGGTGAAAGGCCTTGGTCTGGAGGAGGGTGGTCATCCAGTCATCGGAGTTGCCGTGGTCGTCACTGCGGAGTTCATTGACCTCGTAACTGCCGGTCTGGTCCCAGGTCAGCATCACGTCGAGCAGCTCGGTATCTACCGAAATGTACTCCACTCGATCCACAGCACGGACCGTATAACGACGAGGCAGGACCGGCGTAATGGGGTTGCGTGACTCGTCGGAATTGGACCTGAGGAGCCGGACTGCCCCGTCTCGGTCGGTGAGCTCGAGGGTTCCGGAAACGAGGTAATACGTCCGTTTGTCTGTGTCACCCTCCCTGAGCAGCGGCTTGCTGCCATCCAGGGTGCGGACCTCGATTTTCTTGGCCAGAGCCGCGACGTTCTCCCGCTTAAGCCCGTCCAGCGGGGAAAAGCGCCGCAGCAAGTCCGGAGTAACGGTTGAGTCATCCATCAGGGATGCATTGTAACCGTAAGAATTTACGGGACGAAAGCACTCAGGACCCGAATCTGTGACGTCAGTTCCGAAGCAGGGCCCAACCCGGTGAGGGCTTGAAGCGCTGGCCGTGCTGCTCGGCCAGTTCCCGGAGCCGGGCCTCGACCCGGTCAATCCCGATCTCCCGGGCGTAGTGCAACGGGCCGCCGCGAAAAGGGGCGAATCCGGTACCGAAGATCACTCCCGCGTCCACGAGATCCGGGTCCGCGACAATGCCTTCGTGCAGACAGGCAGCCGCCTCATTCAGCAGGGAGTAAACCAGGCGATCCTGAACGGCAGGCTTCGCCGAGCCCCACTCGAGTTCCGGGCGCACGGGCTTCCGGTCCCGATAGGTGTAGAACCCGGAGCCTGTCTTCAGGCCCAGATTCCCGCGCTTTACCAGTTCTTCAAGTTCCGGCGCCGGGCTGCGGCCAACAATGGGAGCCAGGATTCTCGCGACATGAGCCGCGACGTCGAGGCCGACGGAATCAGCCAGTTCCACCGGACCCATCGGCATGCCGAACTCCGTCGCCGCCTGGTCGATCTCCGCCAGGGGTACGCCCTCGCGGATCATGTCCATGGCTTCTCCCATATAGGGCGCAAGAATCCGGTTGACCAGGAAGCCGGGATGACTCCTGCACGGAACGGGTAGCTTGCCAATCTGGCGCGCGAAACCCGTGCCAGTCGCCAGCGCCTCTGGTGAACTGGTTGTCGCTGCGATGACCTCCACCAGTGGCAGCTGTGCCACGGGATTGAAGAAGTGCAGGCCGATCAGTCGGCCGGGTTCCTGCAGACAGCCACTCAGCTGCTCCAGAGCAATGCTGGACGTATTCGTTGCCAGTACCACGCCGGGCCGCAGGGTGCGTTCCAAGCGCCTATAGACCTCGGTCTTCACCGCCAAGTCCTCGAATACAGCTTCGATGACCAGGTCCGCGGCAGCCACTCCGGTGCCGGCGGGGTCTGGGCGCAGGCGGGCGAGGGCGGCGTCGATGGCCTCTGGCTTCTTGAGCTTGCGGGTGAACAGCTTGCGCGCCCGGGCAAGGGCGGGCTCAATGAATTTGAGTTCCCTGTCTTCGAGAGTGACCTCCAGTCCCCGCAGCGCACACCAGGCAGCAATGTCGCCACCCATGACTCCGGCGCCAACCACGTGCACTCTGGTGATACCGGTCTTCCCCGTACCGAGTTTCTTGAGCCTTTCCTGGAGAAAGAACACCCGCACCAGATTGCGGGAGGCAGTGGTCATTACCAGGCGCCCGAATGAGCGCGCCTCGGCCTCGTAGCAGGCTGGCGACCGGACGGCGCCGAATTCTTCCCACAAATCGATGATCGCGCCCGGGGCCGGATAGTGCTCCGGGCGCGCCTTCTTACTGACCTTCTGGCGCAGGTTGCGCGCCAGCATCGGCCTGACCGGCCCCAGGGTCAGGAGGCGGTCGAGCAGCGGCAGCTGCCGGCGCGGGGGTCGCAAGCTGAGCTGCCTGGCCGCAGCACCACGCCAGTCACCGTCTGTGACCAGTGCATCGACGAGGCCTGAGGACAGTGCTTCGCCAGGTCTTACCGAGCGGCCGGTCAGCATCAGGTCCATGGCCTTGCGGACCCCGATGAGGCTGGGCAAGCGCACCGTCCCGCCGAATCCCGGATGGACGCCGAGAAGTACCTCCGGGAGGCCGAAAACCGGCTCCGAGCCCGCGATGGCGATTCGATAGGAGCATGCCAGTGCCAGCTCCAGACCACCGCCCAGGGCAAACCCGTCGAGGACCGCCACTGAGGGGTAGGGAAGCTGCTCCAGACGGGCAAAAACCATCTGCCCCTGACTGGTCAGTGCAAACGCCCGTTCCTCGGAATTCAGTCCCGGGAACTCCTTGATGTCGGCCCCCGCGATAAAGCCGGAAGTCTTTCCGGAGAAGATCACCAGTCCGCTGAGGCGTCGGCCGGCGAGGTCCACAAGTACGGTGTGCAGCTCAGTCATGGCTTCAACCGACAGGGTGTTTGCGCCGGCATCCTGGCGATCGAAGCACAGCCAGGCAATGTGACTGGCATCGCAGTCCAGCCGCCAGTGTTGGAGACTTCCCGTTGCAGACGAGGACCCGGCACTGGTCATGTCATTACCTCAGTTCAAAATCGCAAATGAGCGGCAGGTGATCCGAATGCAGGATTCTTGGCACCTCAAATGAGGTGATCTCGATTCCAGCCCCGTAAAGGATAAAGTCCAGCTCCATACGCGGCGATTTGCTGGGGTAGGAAGGCAGGCCCGCCACGTTCGCGCTGCGCAGGCCCGCCGCCTTCATGAACAGGAACATTTCCGTCTCGCCCCAGAACGTATTGAAGTCCCCGGCCACGATCACGGGCTTCTGGATCTTCGAAATCAGGTCATAGAGATGGCGAAGCTGGAACTGGCGGTGGCGGTACTTGAGGGACAGGTGGACGAGGAAAATAACCACACCATCCAGTTCGAGTTCGATAATCAGCCGTTTGATCCCGGTATCAAAGTAGTGAAACCGCTCCCCGAGGATGTGCGGGGCGGCCAGGAAGGCGTTAGCCTGCTTCCGCAGTATCGGCAGGATCTGGTTCAGTGATTCTTCGCCATACTTGCACTCATAGCTGGAGTAGTGGCCAAGGGCGTTCGCAATGGCCTCAGCCTGGTTCACGCCGCCACTGCGCACGGACCCCACATCCACCTCCAGCAGCCCAACCACATCGGGGCGGCAGGATTTGACGAAATCTATGATGTTATCGAGGTTTCCGGGACTGCCAAACAGGTAGCCTGCTCCGGGAACGGGTATCTGCGGCGGCATTCCGGCGCCAACGGCGTAGCGAATGTTGTACAAGAGGAGTCGCATGCGTGTAGTCAGTGTAATGCCCGGCTGCGAGGGTTGGAACTCCGTGGTAGTTTTTGCCGGTTGAGGAGGAGGGCAGCGGGATGTCAGATCCAGGTCCGATCCGGGTCTTCGTGAGCCATCTCTTTGAGAAGCACCCCGATTACCTCCGGGTTTTCGAGTACCTGGAGAGTCGGGATAAGTTTCTCTACCTGAATGTCAGCAATCCTGACCAGTCACCCGGGGGTGGCAAGGAAGGCCTCAAGGACGAGCTGCGCACTCAGATCAAGGCCTCCGAGGTGCTGGTGCTGCCGGTGTCCATCTACGACCTGAACCGGGATCTCGTCACCTTTCAGATGGACTGCGCCGGCGCCTTTAACAAGCCCATCATTGGCATCAAGTCCTTCGGTGCAACGGTGGTCATTCACAAGATCGTCCTGGACAGGGCCGCGGACATCGTGGACTGGGATGCCCGGACTCTGGTGGACGCCATTCGCCAGCATGCGCGGCACGAGAAGACGGCACGCTGGGATATCGTGGAGTTCAAGCTGGACTAGCGGCAAATGGCCGCATCACGCGCTCATTCGCGGCTCTGGCGCTTGTTCTGCTCCGGGGCGCTCACGTAATATCTTTCTTCCGCCGACTAGCCCGGCGTCATCGTCGCTGGCCTGGGGCGTTAAGCGCCCGGCCACATCCTGAAGAATGGTTATTCACACTGACGCGCTCATCATTGGTGCAGGCCCCTGCGGGCTTTTCCAGGTGTTCGAACTCGGATTGCTGGGGATCAAGGCCGATCTCGTCGATTCCCTGCCCAGCGCAGGAGGCCAGTGCACCTGGCTCTACCCGGACAAGCCTAT